>NZ_CAKLBX010000003.1 GCF_920987055.1 Novosphingobium sp. CECT 9465 | reverse complement strand
AATTCGTCAACGGCGCGGCCGAGATAGCGGCAGTTGAACAGGATGATTGCGGCGGACGTAAGATTGAGCGCCGCCGCCCGGATTTGTTGGTTTTCGAGGCCTCGATCCCGGAAACGCCCGAGGCGGTGGAAGGCGATGGCTCGCGCCAGGCTATTGCGCGCCTCCCCCTTGTTCAGTTCGGCTGTCACTATCCGGCGCAGTTCCGGTTCCTCAAACCAACGCAATGTGAACAGCGTCCGCTCGATCCTCCCGATCTCGCGTAAGGCCGCGGCAAGGCTGTTCTGCTGGCGGTAGGCGGATAGCTTTTTCAGGATCAGAGACGGGGTCACGGTACGATCACGCATTGCGCCGATGACCTGCGCAATCTCAGGCCAATGGCCGGCGATGATATCTCGGTTGAGCTTTCGGCCAAAAAGCGGAGCCAACTTGCCATAACTGCCGGCGGGCTCGAAAGCGTAAAGGCGTCGATCCGACAGACGGGGAATACGGGGCTCAAAATCGAGGCCGAGCAGATGCATCACCGCGAACACGATGTCGGAGACGCCGCCGCCGTCTGTGTGCAAAGCTGTAAGATTGGCGTTGCTGTCGTGCCCGAGGATACCATCGAGGGCATGGATAGCCTCGCCCGCCGTGCCGGCGATGACGGTTTGGTGGAGAGGGGCGTATCGGTCGGTAATCGTCGTGTAGATCTTCACTACCGGGTCGCGGCCGTAATGCGCGTTGACCGCTCCCCCGGCCTCGCCGGCACCACCGAGATAAAAGGCCTGCCCATCGGCAGAAGCACGGTGTCCCGCCCCGAACCAGGCTGAGATCGGTTCAGCATGGATGGCATCGGTGAGACAGGCAAGGGCGGCTCGGAAGGTTTCCTCGCGCATGCGCCACGTCTGCATGCGCAGTAGCGCCCGCCTTGATGCTGCGCCGCAGACTTCTGCCATTCGCGACATACCCAGGTTGGTCGCCTCGGCGATCAGCGTGGCAAGAAAGGCCCGTTCGTCGCCTGGCGGTAACCCGGAAGAAAGATGGCCGAAGTGCTGTGTGAACCCCGTCCAGCGCTCGACCTGTGAGAGAACATCAGTAATCCGTGTGGCAGGCAGCATCCGATAGCAGGCGTGCGCGAGTTTTTGCCCTGCATCGTCCCCACTATCGTCCCTCTGTTCCTTGGGAAAACGTAGCCGCTCTCCGGCGAACAAAGCGGCGTCGCGACTGTCCAGGCTGCGCGCCACGCTGATTAAGGCATTGTCAAGCTTGGCGGCACGCTCATCAAGCCAGGCATGTGGGTCACCGAGCGAAAACCTGGTTTGCGGCGCAGCGGCTGCTGGCGGCATCAAAAGCGTATCCAGCGAGCGATACAGCCGGGAAGTCGGAACCCAGATATCTCCCGCGGCCAGCGCATTGGCGAGCGCACTGTAGGTCGCCATTTCCCAATAGACGCGGTCTATTCCTCCATCAGCCATGACATGGCGGCGCCAACGCCGTTCGACATGGCCGAGCGGCGGGCGGTCCGGAAAGGGTTTGCGCCAATCACCATCGAGGTCGGCCAAAACCGCCATCGCCTCGCGCAGCGCCGTAGTGCTCGCCCCGCCATGGAAATCAAAGGCTCGCAGGAATGCCGGTCCGAGCCGTTTGAAAGCACGATATTCTGCCGCGATTTCGTCGAGGACGTCATCACGCTGCGGCATGGCCGTACGCCGGATGATCGCAGCATCGGCCTCGATCGTGTCGAGAGAAGTAACCCTCTGGATCGCAGCGCCGATATCCTCGCCATTCCGCGCTGCGTGAGTGATTGCCTCGAGGACCTTGGCGACACGAACCATCCGTTCACGCCCCTCGCTTCCAGAGATGGCCACACGCTGCTCAAGACGTTTTCGCGCACGCAGATGGGCACGTCCCACCAGCGATCCGAATATGCCGATGGCGGCATCGGTCAATGTGGCTTCCAGATCGCCCAACGTGGCGAGCAGAATGACATGCCGCCGAGCTGCCCCCATCTGCTGGAAGGCCTGGGCTGTATAACGCACACCCTCGCGGGCGAACTGGGCCATGCGCGGGCCATGTCCTGGATCAACTGATAGCGGCAATCCGCACGTCGAGCGGATCAGGCCAACCTTTTCAACTATTTCGATCAGCGATGCCGGTGCAACCCGAGGCTGCGGTTCGCGAAGCCAGGAGAAGCGGCTTTGCCGATCATGCACTTTGTCATCGACCAATTCGTCAAGACGCCGTCGGGCATCGGTATCAAGGCCGCCGTCAATCTCCGCAATCAAGTTCGTTTCTGCCCGATACATTGCTTCGCCGGCCATCCGTTCGACGACACTAGCTCCCGGGATGACGATCAGCCGACGCCGCATTTCATCGAGGAGGCGGTCGAGCAGGAGCCTTCCGTCAACGATGCCCGTCGCCTCCTTGACCAGCCACGCCATGACCTCCGCGCGCAACGGCTTGCCTAGGTCGCGAAATCCAAATCTGGCCTTGATCCCGGCGAGCTGATCGTAGCGGGTAGGATTGCGGCGGGCGAAGGCCGCAATGACGTCCGGCTCCACGCCGACCTGCTCGGCAATATGGTCGAGCATGACCGCAGGTAGCAGCTCATTTTGTCGCAAGTGCCGTCCCGGGTAGCGAAGACAGCATAATTGCAGAGCATATCCGAGCCGGGTCGCCGAGGTGCGAGCGGTCCCGATCGCCGCGAGGTCGGCGGCATCAAGGTTACAATGCCGCACCACCATTTCTTCGCTATCGGGAAGTGCCAACAGGGCATTGCGTTGCCGCTCGGTCATAGGAATGCGTGCCGGCACCTTTTTCCTCCAAAAACCTCTTGCCTTACGGCGTCTTAATGAAAGAGGATTGTGAAAGGCGAAAGCCTGCGGAGAACCGTCGGCATCTCAGCCCCCTCCAGATACGACCGTTTGTGAAAGAGGCTAATGAACCGCGAACCCTATTTGATCGGCTATGCCCGGGTGTCGAAGGGCGACGATCAGTCGAACGCCGCGCAGCGCCGCGCGCTCGATATGGTCGGCTGCAAGCGCGTGTTCGAGGAGACCGCGAGTGGCGGGCGGTGGGATCGACCCAAGCTGCTGGAGATGATCGGCCAGTTGCGTGAAGGGGATGTCGTCGTCGTTTGGAAGCTAGACCGGCTATCGCGCAGCCTGAAGGACATGTTGCACATCATGGAGCGGATCGAACTGGCGGGCGCCGGCTTCCGGTCCCTGACCGAGGCGATCGACACCACGACCGCCGCAGGCCGGATGATGATGCAGATGGTCGGCAGCTTCGCGGAGTTTGAGCGTGCCATGATCCGCGAACGCACCAGTGCCGGTCTTGCCCAGGCCCGAGTTGAGGGTCGAATTGGTGGGCGCCGTCGCAAGCTCGGAGAGAAGCAGCGTCGCGAAGTTGCCGAATCTGTCATCTCAGGTCGGAAATCCGGCGCTGAGATGGCGAGGCTCTACGGCATCAGTGAGCCCACGGTGTCAAGGATTGTGGCCGCACACCGGCAACAGTCCGACAGTGAAGCGCTGACATGAAGGGAGATATACTCGCCATTGCCAATTTCAGGACGGGATGCCTGTGACTGACCTGCCGAACACAGTTGCTGCCGTCGTTGCCGAGGATACGACTGATGTCATTGAGGTCATCGGGGCACGGACAAAAGAAACTCTCAAAATTGATCGCCGAACCTATCAGGTCCGTGAAACTCCTCATTCCGCCCAGAAAAATGCCGTCCAGTTGTTGCGCGGCCTCCCGGCGGTGACCATCACGCCCGACGACCGTATTTTGGTACTGGGATCTGGAATAACCAGGATATATGTGGATGGTCGCCCTTACATTGGCGATGCCTCGCAATACCTGCGCACTGTTCACGGAAGCGATATCGAGCGGATCGAGGTGATCACCAATCCTTCCGCTCAATTTTCGTCGGAGGGTGCGGGTGGCGTCATCAACCTGGTGCTGCGAAAAACCCAGGTAGAGGGGATATCGGGCAACGCAAGCCTGGAGGAATCCAGCTACGGCTATGTCCTTGCAGATACGACCCTGAACTACAAACAAGGGGACTGGACCTACCAGTTAAAAGCGGGTGGTAACATTGGCACCATGGCCCGCCGGACCTACCGTCAGCAGCGTAGCGTTGAAAGGCAGGATAGCGGCGCGCCCACAGTCAACCGCCAGACCGGGCGGTTTACCTATGATGGCACTGTTGGACGTCTCAGCGGTAAGGCATCCTACAAGCTGGACTCAAAAACGAGCATTTCAGCACAGCTGGGCGGCGGCGGCGGGCACGATATCGTTACGGACAAGGTCAATTATCTTGCTGTGACCCCGGATTTCTCACCGTTCTCAGAGCATCGCCGCCTCAGCAGTGTCGCAAGCTTCGTTACTGGAGAATTGAACCTCGACCACGCGGGCGCGCGAGAAGGTGAAGCTCTCAACGCGGCTGTCCAGTTTTACACCAACCCGGGCGTGCACGACGTTACCAATGCCCGGTTCAGTGATGGGCGCCGTTACCGGATCGACCTGCAAAAACCCTCGACGTCGATCGATATGCAAATCGACTGGAAACATCCCATGGCTCCAGGACAGATCCTTTCGATGGGCAGCGCCTGGCATCTTGACGACACGACGCAGCACTATCGGTTCATCAGTAACGACAGCACCGGCTCGTTCGGCTCCGACATGAACGATGCGTACGATGCGCGCAGCGGCACATTTTCCGCCTATGCCTCGTTTCAGCAAACATTTGGCTCCTTGACGATCGCACCGGGCCTGCGCGGTGAAGCCAACCGGCGCCGAATTTCTAGTCATGGTGCCGACGATATCCGTATCAACCGGGCTAACTTTTTTCCAAGCTTTCATGCCAGTTACAAGCTCAACAAACAGCTGCAGTTCGGGGCCAGCTTCAGCAAGCGGATAGACAGGGTTCCGCTGGAATATCTGCGGCCCTACGGAACGGTCGAGGATGCCTACACCCTCTTCGAAGGGAACCCCCATCTCAAGGACCAGAGCACAAACGCCTATGAGGCCAGTGTGCAGTTTCGGCCCGGCAAGGTCGAAGCGGGGGCCACCGTCTACTTGCGCGAGACCCGCCAGCTTTGGAGTAAGAATTATCTGGTCAATGCCGCCGGCACCAGCGTTTACAACTACGTAAATTCGGGGAATAGCTGGAACAGCGGCGCGCAATTCGACCTCAGCTTCCCTATCGTCCCTCGGCTCAAGGCAAGCACCAGCGCCAATCTTTTCAACGAACGTACACCGATCGATACGACAGATGGACGAGGCACCCAGCGGACATTTCGCTACTCGACAAACGCGACGTTCGAATGGAATGGCAAGGATCGAGGCAGTGTACCCGGCGATGTGGCGCAGTTGCAGTGGTCATACAACAGCCCCTCTCGAGAATATCAAATCCGCAAGTCATCCTGGTTCGATCTCAGTGCCTCATACACGCATAGTCTGGATCGAACGCTCTCGCTCTCGGGGACATTTCGCTATTCAGGCCGCACAAACCAGCGTCTGATTGCGCCATCGGTAGAGGAAATTTCCTCGCGTCAAAGAACGCCCGAGGTCCAGCTGAAATTGCAAAAGACGCTGTAAAACGGGACGCCGGAGAGAAGGTGTTCGAAATCGTATGCAAAGCCCTTGCCGGGCGAAACGGCAAGAATTGGTGGAGAGCGGTCATTCAATCCGCGCCACTCGTGCATCAAGCCACGTCAGTGATCCAAGCGCATCTTTCATTGCCGCCTCGGCATCGTCGAAGAGACCGGAAGCGTGAGAACGCGTCCAATATCCGTCCACACCCCCACCATGATCGTAGAGGTCGATATATATACCTCTTCGTAATGAGTGAAGAAGCCATCAGCACGTCGCATCAAGCTCCAGCGCCTGTCACCCTCTTGAGGCTTGTCGCCCCGCTGATTGGTCGCCGTTTGCACTGTTCCCCGTCAGCACCAATGGCACAGATTTGAGGTTGTGATTTAAGGAGTGTTGGGGCTTCGTCGTAGTGACGAAGGAACGAAGATGAAGCCCCAACACTCCTTAAAAAAATCGCCGATGAAGGCCCCTGCCGAGCGGGTGGTGAAGGACATCCGGCGGCAGACCCGTCGGCACTTCTCGGCCGAAGACAAGATCAGGATCGTGCTGGATGGCCTGCGCGGCGAGGACAGCATTGCCGAGCTGTGCCGCAAGGAAGGCATCGCCCAAAGCCTGTATTACACCTGGTCGAAGGAGTTCATGGAAGCGGGCAAGCGTCGCCTGGCTGGCGACACTGCCCGTGCCGCAACCACCGGCGAGGTGCAGGACCTGCGCCGCGAAGCCCGTGCCCTGAAGGAATGCGTTGCCGACCTGACGCTCGAAAACCGTCTGCTCAAAAAAAGTATGATCGCGGATGGGGGCGACGACGAATGAGGTATCCAGCATCGGAGAAGCTCGAGATCATCCGGATCGTCGAGCAATCGCACCTACCAGCCAAGCACACGTTGGACGAGCTCGGCATTGCCCGTCGGACCTTCTACCGCTGGTACGACCGGTTCCTCGAAGGCGGCCCGGAGGCGCTGGAGGATCGGCCATCGACACCGAGCCGGGTGTGGAACCGGATCCCGCCTGACATCCATGATCAGATCATCGAGCTGGCGCTGGGGCAGTCCGAGCTAAGCCCCCGGGAACTGGCGGTGCGTTTTACCGATGAGAGGCGCTACTTCGTGTCGGAAGCCACGGTTTACCGTCTGTTGAAGGCCCACGATCTGATCACCAGCCCGGCCTATGTCGTGATCAAGGCCGCCGATCAGTTCCACACCAAGACCACGCGGGTAAACGAGATGTGGCAGACTGATTTTACCTACTGTGCGCCTCGTCCCGGATGGTCCGGGGTGCATATGACTGGAATGCAAAGGAGAAAGGAGGAACTGAACGAATGCCTTGCCCTCTGCTGTGAGGGGGCATGAGCCCAAGCGGCGGTGACCTGCCGTCAACTGGCAGGGTGACGTAGCCCGCAGGTAAAGGGGATTGAGGCGAAGCCGTTACGCCGAGATGGTCCCCGAGGCTGTAGCGCTGGAAGGTTGAGGAACACGAACCGGTTAATCCGCATCCGAGGGCTGAAATGTCGCCTTCGCCTACACGGCTTAACAGGCGGAATGCTGATGATGGCGCCGGAGACGTATGTCGGCGACATCCGAATGTGGCCGGAAATGTAGCCCGTCCGCATGGAGCCATGGAGAGAATGCAGCCAGGCCATGGCATCGGCATCGACTTGCGGGACGCAAGGACAAGGACTGCGACCGGCAGCCTCCCCAGCGCGCGAAAGTCCAGCATATGAACGAGGGAAGGCATGATGGAATGCCAAGGGAGTTGGCCCCGATGTCCACCGTGCTGGCGGAGTCCCCGTAGTAGTCCGCGACAGGGAAAGCCTGTCACATGGCGAAGGGGGACAGTTCAATCAGCTTGAAGTGCAAACTACCTGACCAAACGAGGTGAAGACCTTTGATAATCAGCGAAATGCAGCACAAGCTCGCGACGTGGGCCGAGAGCGACCAGAACCGCAAGTTCGATCGCCTTCTCCGGCTCATTGCCGATCGGGCGTGGCTTGCCGAGGCGGCTCGGATCGTGCTGGCGTCGAGTGGCGCCAATACGCCGGGCATCGACGGAATGGACAAGCGACGGATGCAGGCCGTACTGGCAGAACAGCTGGCCAGTCTGCGAACGGACTTGCTGACGGGGAGTTATCACCCGCAGCCGGTCAGGCGAATCTATATCCCGAAAGCCAATGGCAAGAAACGACCACTTGGTATCCCGACCCTGAAAGACCGCATCGTCCAGCGCGCGATGCTGATGGCCATGGAGCCGATCTGGGAAAGCGACTTCCATCGCCTCTCCTACGGCTTCAGGCCGGAACGCAGCGTGCATCACGCTGTCCGGACCGTGAAGATACAGTTGCAGGATAGTGGTGCCGGAGCGCGGGGCCGCTGGATCATCGAAGGTGATCTGGCGAGCTACTTCGATACGGTCCACCACCGGCTTCTGCTTCGCTGCGTTCGGCGGCGAATCCGGGATGATCGGTTTGTTGATCTGCTCTGGCGATTCCTGAAGGCGGGCCACGTCGACCGTGGCCTGTTCGTCGCCTCAAGCGAAGGTGTACCGCAAGGCGGCGTGCTGTCGCCGCTCCTGTCCAACATCATGCTCCATGAGTTTGATGCGTGGCTGGAGGCGAAATACCTGAGCGACAAGGCGCGAAAGGATCGCTGGGCATGGAACTTCGGCATCCAGCAGGGGCGCCCCATCACGGTTCGCGAGAACCGGCAATGGAAACCTGCTGTCGCCTACTGCCGTTACGCCGATGACTTCGTTGTCATCGTCAAGGGCACCAAGGCACATGCCGAGGCCATCCGCGAGGAATGCCGGGCCTTTCTGGAAGACGACCTGAAGCTGACGTTGAATATGGACAAGAGCCATATCACCCACGTCGACGACGGGTTCGTGTTCCTCGGGCACCGGATTATCCGCAGGCGGGGATCGAGCGGACGCATGTCCGTGGTCTCAACGATACCCAAGGAGAAGGCCAAGACCTTCGCTCGCCGATTGGTCGAGGCTCTCTCCGGCAATCATGAGGTTGCCGCGGTGGACATGATCGACGGTCTGAACCGCCAGCTGGCGGGATGGGCTGCGTTCTACAGGTTCACCGACTTCACGGCGCGCACATTCCGGCGCATCGACACCGTCGTGTTCTGGAAAATGGCGCACTGGTTGGCGCAGAAGTACCGGTCCCGTATCAAGCCTTTGATGCGTAAATGGTACCGCATGCCGGAAACCGGCCAATCGAAGACGTGGCTGGTCTACGGTCGAAGCAATCAGGGCAATGCCGTCGGCAAGGCGCTGCGACGACTGGTCACAAGCCAGAAGATGCAGTTCCGGTGGCGGAATCCGGAGCGAAATCCCTACATCTATCGGGACGAGCTCCGAAACACCGTCACCTCCCGCTATCGTGATGTCGCCATGGCCTTGGACCAAGGTTGAATAGAGAGCCGTATGCGCTGAAAGGTGCACGTACGGTTCGGGGAGGGGAAGCGCTTATGCGCTTCCTACTCCACTCAAGATCATCGGGTGGGGCTGGATGTACCTGTCGACCGTGCTCGACGACTTCTCGCGCTACATTATCGCCTGGAAACTGTGCACCAACATGCGCGCCGAGGATGTGACCGACACGCTCGACCTGGCCCTTGGCGCATCGGGCTGCGACAGCGCCACGGTGCTGCACAAGCCCAGGCTGTTGTCGGATAATGGCCCCAGCTACATCGCCGGCGAATTGGCTGAATACATTGAGGCCCGGAAGATGAGCCACGTGCGCGGTGCCCCGATGCACCCGCAAACCCAGGGCAAGATCGAGCGCTGGCACCAAACCCTGAAAAACCGCATCCTGCTGGAAAACTACTTTTTGCCCGGCGACCTCGAAGCCCAAATCGAGGCCTTCGTCGAGTACTACAACCACCAGCGTTACCACGAGAGCCTGAACAACGTGACGCCCGCCGATGCCTACTTCGGCAGGGCTCCAGCCATCATCAAACAGCGCGAAAGGATCAAGCGACAGACCATCGAACATCGGCGCTTGCAACACCGCAAGCTCGCCGCCTAACATCAACCCCCAGACGAGGTCCGCACTCCGCTAATTTACGCCGCGAGTTGTGCCGAATGTTCTGACGACGGACACTGATTGCGTCTCCATTCAGCGAGGCTGACACGTGTCCGTAATGTCGGCAACGGGGCGGAACCTGCCGAAACGATCGCTGTCGAGCCGCTACCGTGAATCCGTGTCCCGATAATGTACAGGGGCCAGTCAGTCTGGAAAGGCGGGATGATAGTTATGCATCACGCTAACGCATCCTCCTCAGCATCAGCATCGAGCATTCGGCCCATCGCGTAGTAATCGCCAATAACGCCTGATTCTTTATTGGCTGCCACAACATCTCCGCACACGGTATAGCCAAGCCGTTCATAAAATGCGAACGCCCGGTCGTTGCGAACAGCGACGTGGAAGATCAGGAAGAGCAAGCCACGGCGACGTACCCATTCCTCGGCGGACTTCACCAGGCTTGCTCCAAGC
Source organism: Novosphingobium sp. CECT 9465 (assembly GCF_920987055.1). Lineage (NCBI taxonomy): Bacteria > Pseudomonadati > Pseudomonadota > Alphaproteobacteria > Sphingomonadales > Sphingomonadaceae > Novosphingobium > Novosphingobium sp. CECT 9465. Next base: position 277,809 of record NZ_CAKLBX010000003.1, on the reverse strand, counting down.
CCACGTCCCTGCCACCGTGTCCGGATAGCCAGATTAAAAGAGGCAAATTCTGCAGCGCCTTCGATGCACACGCTCCGTACATCTATGTAGCCGACGAGGTCGCCTATGCGTTGCAGGACGAAGATGCCTCGCTCGCCGGCTACGGCGGCGTTTAGTTCGGCAGTTGTGCGGCGCAGGAGTTCCCCTCGATCCCGGACATCGAAGATCATATGTTCCGCTTCGCGAGCGAGGGCGATCTTCAAGCGTACCAAAGCTTTAGCGTCGTCAAGGTTCGCCGGCCGTAGCTCGCTCCAGCTCTGCTTTCCGCCTACTTGAGCTATCGAACGCGCCGGCGGGAGTGGGCGCGCGTATATTACCTGTGTCATGTGAGGATCTGGACTCCCTGTAACGCGCGCGCGCGCTTTGAGATCGCGAGTTTGCCGAGGGAAAGGTGACCAGAGCGGAAAGCGTGACGTGGGGAAAGCCGCGCCGGATAGCTGAGGCTGCGCGGCCCGTCCGCTTGACGCTGTTCCCGCTTCCAAAAGGCAAAAAGCCCGAGCAGATTCCCCGCGACCGATACAAGATCAACGGCCAAGGCGAACGGTGCGCCAATGAGAAGATTGTGGGCCAGCCAGAAGGGCGCGGCCACGAGAAAGACGATCTTCATCCGCGTCGTTGATCGCTGGGTCCGCGCAATGAAAGAAGATGCACCGCCGCAAGCGGCAAGGCCGGACAGGATTCCATGCCAGGTCGCCACGGTGAGCAACAGCAGCGCGAGCAACGTCGCGCCGTCGAGCGCGAGCTTGGCAACCCGGTCACGAACCACCAGCGCGACGGTGAGCTGCATCAGGGAAAGAAGGCATGCGGCCGAAGCGGTAGGCGCGCCGATCAGCGCGAAGTGAAGCGCGAATGCGCCCGCGCCCGCGCCCTGCACCATGAGCGCTCCCCGGCGCGAGGGTAGGAGCGGCCAGCTCACCACGCAGCCGAGACCAACAGCCCCGAATAGGATCGCAGCTAACCCGGTGCTCGCAAACGTTTGATCGAGGAAAAGCGACATGCACGCTCGCGTCGGGGTTGGTCCGGCTTCCACCGTGAAGGAAGAAGGTTAATGTGGCGTTGTCGTCGACCGCTTTCCCATCGCGAGTCCCGGCCACAATGGCATTTGGCTTTTGACGAGGACTGGTTCATTCTGCGTCCAGCGCGGCGCTCTTCCCCTTGGGTTCCGCCCTTGTTTGGACCAGGACAATGGTGCGTGACGCTTTCAAGCTTCTCGCCATCTCGACGTCGCTCGTGCTTTCTGGCTGCGTCAGTCCGCGAGAAATGGCCGCTCGCCATCGGGCGGCGTGTGCGAGCTACGGCTTCCAGCCTGGAACGGAGAGCTATGCGAATTGCCTTCTCCAGCTCGACGTAGGTGATTACGGCTACGGCCATCATAGGGGTGGCGTGCCGTTGTTTCCCGCCCGGCATCAGGCGCCCGCGCCGCCTCCGCCTATCGCCACGCAGGACTAAGGTCGGCTAAAGTTCACTGATGCCCCATCGTCCTGACCTATTGATCTACGCACTTTCGCTCGGAAGCGCAGCGCCCGTGGCGGCTCAGCAGGTGGTGCCCGCCAAACCACGAACCGCCGCGGGTGCGTCGAAGTTCGTCCAGGACATGCTGACCCGCGGCACAGCCGTCGCAAAGCCTTGGCCGGGTTTCGTGCGGAACAGCAGGATCACGAGCGTAGGAGTGAAAGGTGGTTGCCTCGTTACGCTCACGCTCGCCGACAAAAGCGCCCTCAGCGTGAAACTAGATCAGGTGGTTGCGATCCGACCGCTTTACTCGGCCAACGCGCCCCAGGCGTCGGTGGAGATCAAAGGGGGCGCGCAGCCCTACGAGGGTCTCGATATATTCGTCGGGGACAACGACGCGGTGCGCCGCGTCGGTGATGCCCTGGAGTTCATGCGCCAGTCCTGTGATCCATCGGCGAAGACTGGTTTCTAAACCGGCCAGCGGCGTCTCACCGACTTTTGCGAGGGCGGCTTGATCCGCACCCGACCAAGTTGGCCAACACCGTTATAATCTCATTCTAACCGTTGCGCGCACCGTCGTCGGCGCGCCGGGCATGATGTTGTTGTCGTTGTAGGCGGACGAGAAATAATCGCTGTTAAGCAGATTCTCGACGTTGATTTGCGCCTCGATCTGGGGGGTGAGCTTGAAGAATGCGGCGGCATCGACGCGGGTGAAGGCGGGCAGGATGGCGGTGTTGCTGATGGACGTGAAGCTTTTCGACTGGTGGTAGACACCGGCGCCGGCCCCCAAGCGTGGGGTGAGGTCGTAACGCGTCCAGAGCGAAGCCTGTTGTTTTGGAACCAGCGGAACCTCGCGCCCGGCCGGGGCGGCACTCGTCGTTTTGCGAATTGTCGCGTCCTGCAGCGCATAGCCCGCGCTGATCTGCCACTGGGGTGTGATCGCGCCGCTAAGGCCGAGTTCGAGCCCTTTGCTGCGCTGCGCGCCCGTGAGCACCGTCCGTGCGGGGTCATTGGGGTCGGCCGCGCGGGTGTTGGTGCGGTCAAGCTGGTAGATGGCGGCGGTCAGGTTCAGCGTCGGGCGGATATCCCATTTGAGGCCAAGCTCGTAATTGTCGAACCTCTCCGGCTCCAGCGCGGCGCTGGTGACATCGAGCGATGAGAATTGATCCCCCGACTGCAGCGAAATGATGGAGGCCCGCGACGAGCGCCGTCTTCTGCGCTTCCAGAAGCAGATGGCCGGATACAAGCTGCTCATCATCGACGAACTGGGCTTTGTGCCGCTCTCCAAGACCGGCGCCGAACTGTTGTTCGAGCTGATCTCCCAGCGTTACGAACGCGGCTCCACCTTCATCACCAGCAACCTGCCCTTCGACGAATGGACCGAAACCTTCGGATCTGAGCGTCTCACAGGCGCGCTCCTCGATCGCCTGACCCATCACGTCAGCATCCTCGAGATGAACGGCGAAAGCTATCGCCTCGCGCACAGCCGGGCCCGCAAGGCCAAAACCAGACCCTGAAAATTACACCAATGCCGGGGGGAGTGGCCCTCGGGCTACGCCCTCACGCCACTCCCCCCGGCATGTAACACGATGGCCTGGTTTTACGCCGCCGAATGGCCGACTTTTGCTCCGCCGTTGACAATCGAGGCACGGCTGCAGAATCGCGACAAGGGCAACATCAACTGGACGGTCGGCGGTGCCTGGTTCAAGGACAAGATCAGCCTGTTCAGCACGCTGGACGGCGCCGACACCTTCCGTACCGTGTTCGAAGCGAACTATCTGCAGCGGCGCGAAAGCCTCGCGGCCTTCGCAGACGTCGATTTCAAGGTCGCGCCGCGCCTTCGTGCCGATCTGGGCGTGCGCATCAGCAACGAAAAGAACCGCTTCAGCGGCTACACGCATGATCTCAACCCCTATGGCGTGTCGATCGGATCGCTGGTGTTCGCCCTGCCCGCCGAATTCGACAACAAGCTCAGTGAGACGAGCCCTTCGGGTCGCGCCACGGTCACGTATGAACTGAGCGAGGATGCACGGGTCTATGGCTCGGTCGGACGCGGCTTCCGTGCCGGCGGTTTCGACGGCAGCACGATCTGGTCGACCCCCGAAGCCGATGCATTCAAGTCGGAAAGCGTATGGGCCTATGAAGGCGGGGTGAAGTTCATGCCTGCGCGCGGCCCTGTGCAGTTCGAAGTTGCGGGCTTCTATTATGATTTCTCGAACATTCAGGCCGGTTCCTTCCGCACCTATGATGGCGCCACCACCAGCGTACGCACCAATGTGGGCAAGGCGCGCAGCTATGGCGGCGAGGCCAGCTTCACGATCCGCCCGGTGCGCCCGATGACCATCAATTTCGGCGTCGCGCTGCTCGACACGAAGGTCACCGCGATCGAGGCGATCACCGCTGCCGAAAAGGCGCGCCTGGGCAACGACTTGCCGTTCGCGCCGAACATGACGCTGAACGGCTCGATCCGCTACGAGTTCGCGCTGAACGATCGCATGACGCTGACGCCTCAGGTCGATGCCCGCTACGTCGATGCCTATTATGGCGATCTCGACAATACGGCGCCGGTCGGGGACTTCGCGCTCGTCAATGCGCGCATCGATCTCAAGATCGACCAGCGCTGGACCGTGGCCGGCTTCGTGCGCAACATCGCCGATGTCGATTACACGACCGGCGGATCGGCGACGCAGGCATTCAGCGGCACGCCGCGCACCTGGGGCGTTTCGCTCGGGGCGCGTTTCTGATGGCGCTGACGCGGCGCGGCGTTCTTGCGGGATCGGCGGCGGGCGGGCTTTTGCTCGCCGCCGGTCCCGCCGGGGCAAAAACGAACATGGTCTTCGCGCATGGCGTGGCGAGCGGCGATCCGCATGCCGACAGCGTCCTGCTGTGGACCCGCGTGACCGATCCTGCCCATGGGCCGGTCAGCGGCACATGGGAAATGGCCGAGGATGAACTGTTCACGCGCATCGCTGCGCGCGGATCGTTCAGCACATCGGCGGCGCGGGACCATACGGTCAAGGTGATCGCCTCCGGCCTGAAGGCGGGCCGCGAATATTTCTACCGCTTCCGTGCCATGGACACGGTATCGGCGATCGGGCGGGCAAAAACCCTGCCAACGGGACGCATCGATCGTCTCGATATCGTGCTCGCCTGCTGCGCCATGTATATGTTCGGCGAATTTCACGCCTACCGGGCCATTGCCGATCGGGAAGCGGTGGACCTCATCCTCTTCGTGGGCGACTATATTTACGAATATGGCGCCAACTCGATGCCCGCACTCATGGATGTTCGGGCGATCGAGCCAACGCACGACACGGTCACGCTCGCCGACTATCGCGCACGCTATGCACAGTGGCGTCGTGATCCGGCCCTGCGCGACGCCCATGCCCGCGCGTCGTGGATTTGCATGTGGGACGACCATGAAATCGCGAACGACGACTGGATGCATGGTGCCCAGCATCACGATCCGGCGGCCAACGGCGACTGGGAGGAGCGCAAGGCTGCGGCGGTTCAGGCCTATCTGGAATGGATGCCGATCCGCGATCCTGTCACTTCCGATCCCTATGGCATCACCCGCAGCTTCGCGTTCGGCGATCTCGCGACGCTGGCCCTGCCCGAAACCCGGCTCAAGGCCCGCCAGCAGCAATTGTCGCTGGCCAAGGATCTCGACTGGCATGTTGTCGACCGGCGCGGCAGTGGGGAGCGGGTGATATCCGACCCGGCGGAACTCAAGACACTCGACCTCAAGGCCCTGCCGCAAGGCGTCACGCGCGAACCCGATGTCGCAGCCTTCCGCGAGAAACTTGCCGATCCCGCGCGCGAAATGATCGGCGCGGAACAATGCGCATGGCTGGCGGACGAACTGAAGGCCCATAAGGATGCTCGCCGCCCGTGGTTCCTGTTCGGCAGCGCGACCATCCTGTCCAGCTACGTCTATCCCGATCTGACGAAGTTTCCCGATGGCAAGGTAGCGCTGGCGCCGATGTACGCCCTGACGCGCTATGGCCTGCCGCTTCTCAATGTCGATTCCTGGGACGGCTATGCCGGCGAGCGGGACAAGCTGTACGACCAGTTCGAGAAAAGCGGCGCGAACCTGCTCGTGCTGTCGGGCGACAGTCACATGGCCTGGATCAACGAACCCCATCGCGGGGACCGCCGGATTGGTCTCGAGCTTTCCGCCTCCACGCTGACCGGTCCTTCGATCGGGGAACTGCTCCTGCCGTCGGGGCCGGTCGGCGACGCCTTTGTCCACGACAATCGCGATATACGCTGGTGCGACACCAATGCCGTTGGTTTCGTAACGGTATCGCTGACACGCGACCGGGTGGAGGCCGACTTCGTCCGCGTCCTAACGCCGCGCCAGGCGATCGGAAAGCTCGACATCGCGCGCCATGCCAGCGCACGGATCGCCGAAGATGGGTTGAGCGGCTGGGAGATCAGCTGACCGAACGGCACTGCGTCGGAGCGATCCGGCGCAGTGCCAGCAGGCCGATGAGGCCAGCCAGGCATGAGGGCAGCGCGTAGATCGCCCGCAAGGTGGTTTCGCCTAGCCCATGCGCGGCACCCGGCAGGAAGCCGATAAAGGCGAGCGCCGTGAGCGCCCCGAAAACGCCCAGCGCGGCGGCGAGCTTGTTCGCGACATTGAACGGCGCATAGTGCGTGGCAGCAAAGCTATTGCCGCCCGATCGCACCAGATCCGACACCATCGCCCGCAGCAGCTATATAGTCCGCACCCCATGCGAAACTGCGGATGAGCAGATGGGCCAGCAGCAGCGCCCCGGTCCACCCGTGAATCCCCAGTGCCTCCTCTATGAAGAAGAGCGTCACCGCCCCTTCTGCCGCGTCGGCGGCGCCGAGCGCCCGCATAGAGCAACAGGATGAGCACCAGTTCCCGGCGCAGCAGTATCGGGACCAAGGAGTCTCGATTGCCTTGGTACATCCACATCGACGAGGAAAAGACCGCGAGGTCGCTGGCGCTCAAAGGCGCTTTTCTTGCTCCTTTCATGAACGGCTTGTCGCTGACATGGAACGACCGCCTTGCAGGATCTGATGATGATTGAGTTACAAATTACGACGCGGACTTTTTTGTACGAGAGATTCTATCCGTAAAACTGACTCACGGCATAGCAACCGGGCACAACAACTATCGGCTCGGGCGAAAATAGTCTCTGAGCCAGACCCAATATCGTCATTTGCTGCACAATGCCCGATGCTCGCCTGCGAACGTTCCCCTTACCGAAAAGCTTGGGCTACTTACTGAGCGCAGACGGACCAATACACAGCCACGCCTGATCTCTCTCGCGAAATTCGGACCTACACCGCACCTTGACCGCCATCATAAGCGTCAGGACACAATGCAACATGTCCGCCGCCCAAATGTCATCAAATCGACCCGAAACGGACCGGAAATCGCAACTTTTTTCATTTAACGCGATGCTGCAAGTGCGAAATTGCGCGCTGCTTTGGGGATATTGGGTCATGAATATTTTGCACACGCGTTCGCGCGCCTGCCTGCTTGGCAGTGCCGGCCTGCTCGCTCTGGTAGTAAGCGCGCCCGCTTTTTCGCAGACGCCCACGCCCGCAGCAGACCAAGCGGCGCAGGTCGATGGCGAGGCAACGTCCATCGTCGTGACCGGTGTTAAGGCCACGCGCTCTGCGACCGCCATTACCACAACCGAAATCCAGAAGATCCTGCCGGGCGTTGCGCCTTTCAAGGCGATCCAAACCCTTCCCGGCGTCATGTATGTGACCGCTGATCCGTGGGGCAACAACGAGCAGAACGCCTCGCTCTTCATCCATGGCTTCAGCGCTCAGCAGTTGGGCCACACCCTGGACGGCGTACCGCTGGGCGATCAGAGCTACGGCAATTTCAACGGCCTTTCACCCCAGCGCGCTATCATCTCCGAAAATGTCGGCAGCGTCGTCGTCGCCACCGGTACCGCGGAACTGGGCATCGCATCGACCAGCAACCTGGGCGGCGGTATCGAGAATTTCTCCAGCGATCCGCGCGCGCAGATGGGCGCACAGCTGAACCACACTTTCGGCAGCTACGGCACGGCGCGCACTTTCGTCCGTCTGGACAGCGGCGAGTTCGGCAACGGCAATAGCGGCTATGTCTCGGTTCTGCGCCATCGTGCGCGCGCTTGGGATTTCCGCGGCAAGCAGAAGGGATGGGCCGCCAACGCCAAATTCGTCCATGACGACAGCAATGGCAAGCTGACCGCCTATTTCAGCTATTCCGACAAGCAGGAACCCAATGAGGACGCGACCACCGTCTTCAAGAACCCTACCAATGCGGCGCAGGCCTATCAGCCCTATACCCGCCCCTTCTTCTACCCCGATTTCGACGGCGCGGTCGCTTATCTGAACGCCAGCGGCAATGTACCGGCCGCCGAAGCGCAGAATTATCGCAACTATTACAGCGCCGCGATCCGGACCGATTATCTGGGCTACATCAAATATCAGGCCCATCTGTCCGACCAAGTCGACTGGTCGAACCAGGTATATTATCATAATAATGACGGCGCGGGCATCGTCGCCGGACCGATCACGGTCGCGGGCCTGCCCAACCTGTTCTCGCTCTATTTCCCCGGCCAGAATCTGAAGACGGCCACCGGCAATTCGGGCTATGCGATCCGTACCACCGAATATCGCATCGATCGCGGCGGCATCCTGTCCTCGATCGACGCGACGCTGGGCAACCATCAGATTCAGCTTGGTGCGTGGTACGAATATAACAGCTCGGCCGCCTATCGGAACTGGTATGCGCTCGATGTGACCCGGCCGCAGGACTACAACCCCTATTCGCTGCCGCCGCATGATCCGCTGTTCACCCAATATGCCAGCGAGATGCGCACCAATGTTCTGCAACTTCATGTGCAGGACAGCTGGCAGGTCACGCCCAGCCTGCTGGTCCAGGGCGGCTTCAAGTCCAGCCTGCAATTTGCCAGCGGCACCTTCCCGGTCCAGCCGATCATCGGATCGCTGCCTGGTTCGGCAAGCGCCCTGCCCGAAGGCGAGATCAACACCAAGCGCTGGTTCCTGCCCGCGATCGGCGCGAAGTGGGACTTCACCGACAGCGAGCAGGTCTATGTCAACGTGCAGAAGAACCTGCGCCACTTCCAGCCTTATGGTGGCGGCGGCGTCACGCCGTGGAGCAGCGGCAGCCAGGCGGCATTCGACAATCTGAAGTTCAATGGCCGCCCCGAAACCTCCTGGGTCTATGAAATCGGCCTACGCAGTCGCCGGACCATCGACAGTTCGTTCCTGACCGGGATCGAAGCGCAGGTGAACTATTATCATGTCGATTTCAGCGACCGCCTGCTTGGCATCACGCCTCCCGGCGCGATCGGCGGCATCGGCGGCGGTGGCATCAGCGGCGGCACACCCGCCGTGTTCAACGTCGGCGGCGTGAAGACGGACGGTATCGACGCGGCGCTGACGCTGCGCTTCGGGCAGGTCTTCTCGCTCTACAACGCCGTGTCCTACAACCGCTCCATCTACGACAGCGACTATAGCACTATCACTGGCGCGGCGACTGGCACGCGGATCGGCGGCATCGCGACCGTGGGCGGCGTCGTGCCCACCGGCGGCAAGCTGATCCCTGTCAGCCCGAAGTGGATGAACAAGACGGTTGCGACGCTGACGCTCGGCGATTTCGATGCCCAGATGATCGGCGACTATGTCGGCCGCCGTTTCACCACCTTCACCAACGATGCATCGGTCAAGTCGGTGTTCCAGGCCAGCGCCCGGATCGCCTATCGCCTGCCCGCCAGCATAGTCGGCCTGCAAAAGGCGGAGATCAGCCTGAACGTCACCAACCTGTTCGACACGACGGGCGCATCGACGGTGCAGGCGAGTGCGAACACCAACAATTACAATGTCTACCCAATCCCGCCGCGCCAGTGGTTCGCCACCTTGTCGGTAAACTACTGATGCAGGACAGGTCGGTATCCCGCCGTTCGCTGCTTCAGGCGGGTGCCGGCCTGACCGCCGCACTTGCGACGGATGTGGGGGCAGCGATCGCCGCCCCGGCCCGTCGCAAGGGTCCGCCGCTGCTCATCGCCCATCGCGGCGCATCGGCGCTGCGCCCAGAACATACGCTTGCCGCCTATGCCAAGGCGATCCAAGACGGGGCCGACTATGTCGAGCCTGACCTGGTCGCTACGAAGGACGGCGTGCTGGTCGCGCGGCACGAGAATAACATCGCGGAGACCAGCGACGTTGCCGCCCGGGCCGATTTTGCCGCGCGCAAGACGGTCAAAACGATCGACGGCGAGCGACAGGAAGGTTGGTTCACGGAGGATTTCACCTTCGCGGAACTCAAGACGTTACGCGCGAAAGAGCGGCTGGGCGCCATACGGCCCGAAAGCCAATCCTATGACGGCGCATTCCAGATCGTGTCGATGGAGGAAATCGCCGATTTCGTGGCGGCCGAATCCGCCGCGCGCGGCCGGACCATCGGCCTGATCCCGGAGATCAAGCATTCCACCTATTTCGCAGGCATCGGCCTGCAACAGGAGCAGCGGCTGATCGATATCATCGGCAAGAGCGCCTATCTGCAACGCGCGCCGTTCGCCATCCAGTCGTTCGAGGTCGCTAATCTACGCGCGTTGCGCGGCAGGATCGGCGCCTATCCCAACATCCAGCTGGCCCAGTTGATCGGCGACCCGGCCCAGATGCCGGCCGATGTGCAGGCGGCGGGCAACAAGCGCTTCTATCGCGATATGCTGACGCCCGCAGGTCTTTCCGAAATCGCCAGCTATGCAGATTATCTTGCGCCCCATGTCCGGATGATCATTCCTGTGGACGAGGATCAGCGCCTGACAAAACCCACGGGGCTCGTCGATGCCGCACATGCGGCGGGCCTTCTCGTCAGCATCTGGACCTTCCGCCCGGAAAATCAGTTCCTGGCCGCCGATTTTCGCAGCGACAAAGGCGTTTCCGCGCGCAACGAAGAAGGCAGCATTGCAGAGATGCAGCGCTATCTTGCAACGGGTGTCGATGCGATCTTCACAGACGATCCGGCTTTGGGACGGCGTGCGATTTCCTAGGATAGAGAGAATAAAAACTGCCTATTCCAAATTCACCTCTACCGGTCATTTGATCGCCATCTGGACTGGCCAGCCACAGCAAGTCCACTTCTCTTGACCATCTGCAAGCCCGATCGCAGTTTCGGATCTTCGCGCCGCTTGTGGTCGAATTGCAGCCGTTGGTTGCGCCACCCGAGCCGGCGCGCGCAGTTGCTCCCAACGTCGATCGGCTTTCCAGTCACGTCAGGCCTGATTGGGAAAGCCTGATCCTAGTGCATCTGGAACCCGGCCCGCGCCCGTGCAATTCGTCAGCAGGGCACCGCCCATATATGCTTCGGCGTGAACCGCGTCCGCATGGTGCCATCCTCTGCTATCGTCGGGGAATCGTGATCTTTCGACCTGGATCAGGCCGCACTCGATATGCTCATACGTGCCCAGCCCCTGCCGGCAATTCCCGCCGAGAGCCTGATGTCGTCGAGCTGACGATCCTCGTCGCTTTCAGCCTGCGGTGATCCATGCCATCTGAAGCTGCCACGGTGATGGATAGGCGTCGGCAATGAAGCCGCCTCGTCACCTAGCGCTACCTCCGGCCCGTTTGGCTGCCGATATCGACCGATCTCTTCTACCCGTCAGGACAAATGCGCCATAATGACAAGGCGCCACCTGCCAAGGCATTGGCAGATGGCGCCTCACCGGGCGACCCGAAGGCTGGAGGCCCCGCATAAGCGGAGCCACCTTCGGCCGGTTTTTAGAAGCTCATGCGAACGCCCATCGCATAGGTGGCGGGCGCACCGACCATACGCGACGCGCCGTTCATTTCGGGATAATAGACTTCGTCCGTGATGTTTCGGCCCATGGCATAGATCGACCAGCCATGCGGCGATTCCAGCTCGATCCGGGCATTGAGCAGCGTGTAAGCCGGCGAGGTGTTGCCGACGACCGCGTTCAGGCGGTTCGATTCCTTGCCATGATGGAAGATGTTGGCGCGGCTCTTTAGCACCCAGCCATCACCGAATCTGTAGCTGTGGACGAGGCCGACCCGACCGGTCCATTTCGGCGCACCGGGCAGCGGATCGCCGACAGTCGCGGTCACATCGGCGATGCGGTTGGAATTAAACTCGGTGATCTTCGAATAGAGATAGGTGCCCGATGCGTCGAAATCGAGTTTGTGCCCGCCGCTGTTCAGCAGGTTGACGTCCAGTGCGGCTTCGAAGCCGCGGGTCTTGGCCTTACCGACATTAGTGCGGCCGTTGGTGTCATTGTCGAGGCGCGTCGTCGCCTGAAGATTGTCGAAATCATTGGCGAAGGCGTCAAGCGACAGACGGATCGGCCCTTTATAATAACGCACGCCCGCTTCATAAGCCCAGACCGTCTCGGACTGGAACGGCTCCGTCTCGGCCAGCGTCATGATCGACGTGCCATCAAAGCCGCCCGAACGATAGCCGCGCGCGACCGACGCGAAGACATTCAAATCGTCGGTGATGAACCACTGCGCGGCAGCACGGCCGGACAGGTCGTCATCCTTGAACTGCTTGTCCCACTGAAAATTGGGCGTCGTCGCGAAAAATGTGGCGTAATTGGATATGCCCCAAGGGTTATCGTCGATGTTGCGGCCCTGCGAATCCACATCGTCCTTGGTATAGCGCAGGCCCAGCGTCAGCTTGATCTTGGGCAACAACTCATAATCAGCCTGACCGAACAGCGCGGCGCTACGGCGGCGCTGATTATGGACATTATGATATATGGTCCGCGCGGCCCAGCTGGTCCATTGGCTCTGATAGTCGATCTTGTCGCTCATGTAGAAGCCGCCGATCAACCAGTTGAAACGCCCCTGCTGCTCGTTGCGCAGGCGCATTTCGAGCGATGCCTGGCTCAGATCTTCATCGAACAGATATTCATATTGGGGATAGGGCGTGCCATCGCCATTGCCGCCGATATTGCGCTGGCTCGACTGCCAGCCGGCGACCATGTCGAAGCGGGTGGCATCGTTCAGCAGGTGCGAAAATTGTGCGGACGCGCCTTTGATGTCGATCCGTTGCTGAAAATAGGCCCGCGAATAGAAGCTGTAGGGGTCTTTATCTTCGCCGGCATTGAGAACACTGCTGTCCTCCGCTGCGCTGATGCGGTCATATTGACGGGCATCGCCACGGTCGCGACTGGCAAAGGCCTTCAGCGTCAGACTGGTATCTGGACCGAAATCGATATCCACCGTACCGCGCGCGGCGAACAGATCCTTGTCGCCAAAGCCCTTGCGTGCGCCCGGATCGTTGATCGCAGGCACCTGTCTCTGGACCACGCCGCCGACGCTCAGTTGCGCGCCCGCCAGATCGCCCGCGCCCTTCCCGTTCATGAAGCCGCCGCCCTGATCGGTCATCACTGCCAGTCGCACGCGCATATTGTCGCTGACCGGACCGCCGATCGCCGCTTCCGCGCGCAGGCTGTCATAGCTGCCATAACGCACATCGGCATAGCCGTCGAACGTGTCGCGGCCGCCGCGCGTGATCGCGTTGACGACGCCGGCCGTGGTGTTGCGGCCATAGAGAGTGCCCTGCGGCCCACGCAGCACCTCGATCCGCTCCAGATCGAACAGAGGCATGCCGAGATAGGCGTTGGAGCTTTGATAGACGCCGTCCACATGAAGGGCGACCGACGGGCTGCCATTGGGCTTGTAGTCGTCGGCGCCGCCGATCCCGCGGATGGTCAGCAGGCCATAGCTTTCGCCGCCCGTGCTGTAGTTGATCGACAGGCCCGGTACTTCATCGACCAGACTGGCGAAATCGGTAATCTTGCGTTCTGCCGCTTCCACGCCCGAAACGACGGTGATCGCCTGCGGTACTTTCGACAGGTCTTCGACCCGCTTTTGCGCGGTGACGATGATGTCACCGCCACCCGCAACGCCCGCCCCCGCTTCGGCAGCCGACAATTCGGTCGGCGCCTTGGCGACGGCGAGCGAGATCATCGCCGCGCCCTCGTAGGAAATGGCCACGCCTCGTCCGGCGATCAGGCGGCGCAGCGCCTCGGCACGGGAAAAGCGCCCCTTGAGCGCGATCGAGCGGCGACCGGCGATGGCGTCATAGGGGAAGACCATCTGCACGCCGGCCTGCCGACCGAACTCGTTCAGCGACGTCGCCATATTCTGCGCCGGGATGTTGAAGGCGATAGCGCGATCGCTCGCGGCACTGGCGGGCGCCGCGGCGAGGATCAAGGGTAGTGCGACGACATGAAAACTCATTATTGCCCTCCGATGGAAGCGTCTCTCGGAGGATGGGATGGGTGGGCGCGGCACGACCTCTATCGCAGCTGCAAAAAAATTATCAGCCGGCCGTGAGGGTAATGGCTCCATTTTCGCTGCGCTGCGATCGGATGCCGAACGACGCATGCAATGCGGTCAGCAGATCATTGGGGTTGGTGGTCGTAAAACGCCCCCCCAGCCGAATGCGCGACAGCGCCGGATCGGCGATGACGATCCTGGGGTCGAGATAGCGATTAAATTCGGCCACGACGAAGTCGAGGCTCTCGCCTTCGAACACCAGTTGACCATCTTTCCAGCTGCGCGCCCGGTCCAGCGTTACCGGGTCGGCCGGTCCGATAGCCACGTTCTGGCCGATCACGCGCGCCATCGCCCCTGCTGTAAGCCCATCGCCCCGTACGCTATCGGCCATGCCATTCAGCACGAGAAAGTCGAAGGATTCAGGTTGCTGTCGCGCATTGAAGCTGCCGGTGCCGAGTGTGAATCGTGCGCTTCCTGCCTCCAATGTCAGCTTGCCGCGCAGCGAAGCCGGAACCGTAAGGCCGATCTCGCCACGCTCCAACCAGATGCGGCTGTCCCCCTTGTCGATCCGCCAACTGATCCGCGTGCCTGTATTAAGTTCGATCCGGGTGCCATCGTCCAGCACCAGCGCGCGCCGTTCACCTATCGCCGTTTTGGCATGTTCGCGCGCAGTGGCGCGTACCGCCAGCAGCGCGCCGGCGACCGACGCACCACCGGCCAAGACGCCGGCACGCAACATCCCACGGCGGTTGATGGCGGTGGGCGCCGGTTCGGCCGGACGGTCCTCGACCGCGCGTAGACGCTCCACCTGCTCGAAGGCATGAGCCACCTGGGCAAAGGCGATGGCATGGCGGGGATCGGCCGCACGCCATTGTTCGAAAGCCTGCGGCGTGACCGAGCCTGCATCGAGCGCCGCCAGCCAGCCGGCGGCTTCCTCCATCATTTTCTCTGGTGTCGGTGGCGTTGCCATAAGCGCGAAAACGGGGCCCTTTCTTCCTGCGGTGGCGCTTCCTGCATCGCATAGGCAAGAATGGCCAGCCCTTTGGCAAGATGCTTCTCTACAGTAGAGACCGACAAACCCATCCGCACCGCTATATCGCCCGGCAATAATCCTTCGATCCGCCGCATCTTCACCACCGCGCGCGCCTGTGGCGGCAATTGCTCCATCAGCGCGATCAGCCGTGCCAGCTCCATATTGCCCGATAGCACTGCAAATTGATCCGGCGCGCTATCGGCAATTTCCATCGCTTCCATATCGGCCAGATGCTCGAACCGCACGACGGTGGCGCGACGATGACGTTCATGCGCCAGATTGCGGATGATGGTGAGGACGAAGCTGCGGGGATTGACGATCTCGCGATGATGCGACGCATTGATCGCGCGGGCATAGGCCTCCTGCACCAGATCCTCGGCCTCGGCCGTGGGGACCAGCCGAGCCGCCTGCCGCCGGAAAGCGACCCGGTGCGGCAATATCTCATCAATGAACCAGCGGTCTACATCCCTCAACCAGGTCACGGCGGCTTCCCCCTTCAGATGAGCGGGGCGGTTAGTCAGTCGGCATGACAATATCGGGACAATATCCACATTCGTCGGGGGTCGCTGTCGCATTACTGTCAAACGCCGCCGATAGGGCCGCCCGATGCAAGCCTCTCCCTGGCATCGCCGCGCCGTGCTGGGCGCCATGGTCGCGCTTGGCGCCACGCCGCTCCGGGTGCTCGCCGCACCCTTCACTGCGCAGGCCGACCCCTTTGCGCTCGGCGTCGCCAGCGGCGATCCATCCCGCGACGGCTTCGTTTTGTGGACGCGCCTCGTCGGCCCCGACGCCCACCCTCTTCGGGCCGGATCGATCCCGGTCCGTTACGAGGTCGCCGAGGATGAAGGATTTCGCAACATCGTCCGGACCGGCGCATTGAACGCGCATCCCGAGGCGGCGCACAGCATCCATCTCGAACTGACCGGACTACGACCGGGGCGCCCCTATCATTATCGCTTCCATGCGCTTGGCGCGACCAGCCCGGTCGGGCGTACCGCAACCGTGCCGGACCGCACCAACCGGTTGCGGCTGGCGCTCACATCCTGCCAGCATTGGGAATTGGGATGGTTCGGCGCCTATCGCGACATGCTGGCGGGCGATCCCGACCTGATCGTGCAGGTCGGCGACTATATTTACGAAACATCCTATCCCGACCAGCCCAAGGTCCGCGATTTCGGCGCGCCCGAACCACGCGATCTGGATGGGTACCGCGCCCGCTACGCCCTCTATCGCACCGATCCGGATTTGCAGGAAGCGCACCGGCGCGTGCCCTGGCTCGTCACATGGGACGATCATGAGGTGCTGAACGATTATGCCGCGCTCGCCAATCGAGAGGGGCTACCTCCCGAAATTTTCGCGGCGCGGCGAGCGGCGGCCTATCAGGCCTATTTCGAACATATGCCGATCCGCCCCAGCCTGTGGCGCTCCATGGCCAGCCCGCGCCTCTATCGTGGGGTGGACTGGGGCGAACTGGCATCGCTTTCCATGCTCGACACGCGCCAATTCCGGTCCAACCCGCCATGCGCGGCGCCGTCGGTAGCCCGCAACGTCCGGCTCGATCATTGCGCCGAACGGTTGGCGCCCGATCGGACCATGCTGGGACAGGCGCAGGAGGCATGGCTGGCTCAGCGCCTTTCCCAAGAGCGGCGCCCTTGGACTTTATTGGCGCAGGGCGTGTTTTTTGCGCCGCTGGCGCTCGATGGCGGGGGTGACGCTGTCTATAGCGACCAGTGGGACGGCTATGTCGCAGGCCGCTCACGGCTGCTGGATCAGCTCGCCCGCCCCAATGTCCGCAATCCCCTAATTCTAAGCGGCGACGTCCACAGTTTTTGGCTGAATGATCTGCATCGGGCGGATGGCACCCCGCCAGTGGCGACCGAAATCGTCACCTCCGCCCTTGCTGCCCAATCGCCGCCAGCCGGCCGCTTCGGCGAGGTTCGCGCAAATAACCCCCACATCCGCTTTCATGACCTGAACCATAGCGGCTACGTCCGCATCGAGATCGAACCGACGCGACTAGTGGCACAATTTCGTGCACTGAATCTGAAATCGGCCCGGGCAAAGCCCAAGATCCTGCAACAGGTGGAACAGGATATCAGGTAGGCGACAACTGCATTTAGCCCGGCTAAAAGACATGAGCGACCAGGCGTTAAACTGATCGCTCATCATGTCTTCTCTCAAGCCAGCATACGCAGCGATGGTTCGCGGTCATAGAAGCGGAGAGCCGCCGCCTTGACGAACGCTGCATCGACCCCCGTGACGCCCGCGTCGGGCACCACGCCGGCCTTGTCGAGCAAGGGCTGCGCTGTCTCATTCGCGCCAATCGCCTTGAGATGGCCAAAGGCGTTCATCACAAATTCGACCGCCGCGCCTTCGTTCAGCAGCGTCGCGCAGCCCTCCTGCGACACTATGATCGCCACGGCATCGAAAATCTGACTCGGCGATCCTGCCAGCTGACCATCGGCCTTCTGCTGCTTGCCGTTGGAGAGCTTTGCGCCACCGACTTTGGGCGCGACGATCACAGCCTTGCCCTTGGCTTTTTCTACTGCCGTGACGATTGCTGCCAGTTCGTCCGCATCGCTGCCGTCCGCGATCAGAATGCCGACTTTGCGCCCCTCAAGCGTCGCCAGCATATTCTTATGGATCGAAAGTGCGTCTGAAGGCGGCATGTCGATCGGCTCCTTGGCGGCGGGCGTCTTTTTCGGCAGATCGATCGCTAAGCCGTCCGCAACCCGGCTCGCCAGGTCTTCGTCCACATTGCGTAGATTGGCCACCATCCGGCCGGGCACCTGATCGAGCTGTGCCACCTTCGAGAGTTCGAACACGAAGGACGAGGCGATATGGGCTTGTTCACTGATCGTCTGTGAACGGTAGAATAAACGCGCCTGACTGTAATGATCGGCGAAGGTTTCCGCCCGCACGCGCAGCTTGTCGCCGCTCTCTTCAGGGCCAGTGGCGGCGTTTGCCGTTACAAAGCCGACGTCCGGGCTTTCGCGCGGTCCACCTTCCTCGCCATGCGCCGCCAGGCTGTTGGGTTCATAATTGGCACGGCCCTTGGGCACCATCGTCTGCATTTTTCCGTCCCGCTGGAAATTGCCGAACGGACAGCGCGGTGCGTTTACCGGGATCTGATGGAAGTTGGTGGTGCCGAGACGTGAATTTTGCGTATCCAGATAGGAGAAGAGCCGGCCCTGAAGCAGCGGATCATTCGAAAAATCGATGCCTGGCGGAACATTCGAGGGCAGGAATGCGACCTGCTCGGTTTCGGCGAAGAAATTGTCGACATTGCGGTTGAGCGTCAGTGTGCCGATCAGGCGCACGGGCACATCCTCTTCCGGGATGAGCTTGGTCGCGTCGAGCACGTCATAGGGTTGCGCCTCGGCAAACGCCTCGTCGAACAATTGGATACCCAGATCCCATTGCGGGAAATCGCCGGCGTCGATCGCCTCGAACAGGTCGCGGCGCTGATAGTCATTGTCCGCCGCCTGGAGCTTCAGCGCTTCGTCCCAAATGGTAGACTGAATCCCAAGTCGGGGCTTCCAGTGGAACTTGGCCCAGTCGGCCCGAAGCTGCGATTTTGGCCAGGTTGAAGAACGAACACTGAACGCTTGATTGATTCTACCAGGACCGTTGCTGACCACCGACCTCGTAGATATCGGCTTCCATGGAGCAATTGTAGCTCTCTGCGATGTTGAACATCTCGGAGAGGAGGCTTTGGATTTCCTCATCAAGGGAAATGCCATCCGGATCGGGGTCATAGGCGACGGTCAGTTTGTAATCACAATTGCCGTTTTTTACCATGGCGTAGTCGCGTTCCAGCATCGCCTCAATCCGCTCCCGAGCGGGTTTTCTACCTCTTCCACGCTTGTTGAAGTTCTCGATAATCAGATGCAGGGCGATGCTGGCAGTGGGCGGCTTTTCCGGCAGTTTGGTCTTTGACGGAATAATGTCGAGCGCCCGATAGACGGTCATTCGTGAGACCTTCAGGTCGCGGGCAACGCGGGCCTTGCTGGCGCCGGCGGCAAGGCGACGGCGGATTTCATCGTCATCGACGTTCTTCTTCCGGCCTTTGTAAACGCCTTCGGCGCGCGCCGCTTCGATCCCGGCGCGCTGACGATCCTTGATGAACTTCAGCTCCATATCGGCGACCATGCCGAGTATGGTGATGACCATTCGCCCCATGTCGCCCGCCGTCGTCACCTCTGGCTCAAGGATGCGCAGCGAAGCTCCCTTTTCATCAAGCTCATGCACCAGGTTCAGGACATCGCGCGTGGAGCGGCCGAGCCGGTCGAGCCGCAGCACGACCAGCTCGTCGCCGGTGTGCATAAACTGCATGATCGTTTCCAGTTCCGTGCGCCCGCTCCGCGAGGCCCCCGATCCGGTCTCGGAACGGATAATTTCGCAACCTGCATTCTTGAGGCGGCCAATCTGGATATCCAGATCCTGGTCCGTGGTGCTGACGCGGGCATATCCGATACGAGCCAAGTGCAAAATCCGTCACATTAGGGTGGCTCTTGCAGTGTATCGTCACATTGAGCGCAAACCCACCCTTTTGTGACAGACGAATGGTGTCACTCGGCCCTATCACTCTGGGGTGTACCCAAATGTTATAGGCCGATCAGCCGCCTCACGCTGCAAGCCGTCCAAAATCAATCCGGTCGTTCAGGTCGAGGTCGAAGCGGCCATAAAGGTAGCCGACTGGCTCAAATATATCGAAAATGGCGCGGCAAAATCGGGCACCGCCGATCCGATGGGCACCTATGACTTTACATGGATGTGGGAAGAACTGGGGCTTAGCGACCTCCGGCGGTAACGGCCATCATACGGTTCTTGAAATGTTCTCGCTTAGCGTTGTCTGGCGTACCTTCCACGCGATGCCCTCTCCCTCAGAAAAGACTCTATGCCTTCACGCCCAACGCGACGCCGGCCAATGTGCGAGCGCTGGTCGGAGGTAAGATCAATGAACCGCTCATCGAGCGCAACTGGCCCGACATCCTGCGCATCATGGCGACGATCGCAGCGGGGATCGTCGCCCCCAGCCAGATTCTTCGCAAGCTCGCCTCTTACCCGCGCCAGAATGAGCTGGCCCTCGCATTGCGAGAGGTGGGCCGCATCGAGCGAACCCTGTTCATGATCGACTGGATTCTTGATGCCGGCCTCCAGCGCCAGGCTCAGATCGGCCTCAACAAGGGTGAGGCCCACCACGCCCTAAAGCGCGCCATCAGCTTCCACCGCCGAGGTGAAATCCGGGATCGATCCGGCGAAGGCCAGCACTATCGCATCGCCGGAATGAACCTGCTCGCCGCCATCATCATATTCTGGAACACCATGAAGCTCGGCGAGGTCGTCAATACCCGGGCCGCCAGCGGTACCCATATCGCGCCTGATCTACTCGCCCACGTCTCGCCGTTGGGATGGGAACACATCAATCTAACCGGGGAATATCGCTGGCCCAAATCCTTAGCGTAGGATTCCGCCCCCTCCCGCAAACGCCCCCTTATGGCGTCGTCCTGCCAGTCTTGGGCAGGGCTTGGAAAGCCGGCTCCTGCTGCACCAACGATCCGGAGAATGGTCCCCTGCGGCACGTCGGCAAGCGGGACCGGCTGCATCAGAGGCAGCATCAGAGATTCCCTTCACCCTCCATTGTAACACTCGCGCGAACGAAAGGGGAACAGGAGAGTTGAACCATTCGCCGCAACGAGGGGGACGGTTCCTCTTGCGACCGTCGCGGCAGATGGCACGATGCGCGTTCAAGGAGATCACGATGCCCGCCACCAACGTCAATACCGCCAGCGCCGCAGAACTCGACGCTGTTCCGGGTCTCAATGGGCATGGCCCGGAGATCGTGCGCTACCGCGAGGAGCGCGGCGGCTTCAGCGATTTGCGCCAACTGGGGTCGGTTCCGGCTGAGGGCGGAATGACACCCTAAGCGCCGGCGTCCTTGGGCCAAAGGTACTCGCCAGTGAGGAGGATGTGTGCCCATCCGAGCGGCGAAATATGGGCGAGAAGATGGTCGGGGGTATCGAGCCCTTCGCGGCGCCGGGCCTCAACGGCATGGCCAAGGTGCAGGGTGTTCCAGTAGACGATGATGGCGGTGAGCAGGTTGAGGCCGGCGATCCGGTAATGCTGACCCTCCGTCGTGCGGTCGCGGATTTCGCCCTGACGGCCGATGCGCAGGGCATTTTTCAGCGCATGATGTGCCTCGCCTTTGTTGAGGCCGACCTGTGCACGGCGCTGCATGCCGACGTCGAGTATCCATTCGATGATGAACAGCGTCCGCTCGATCCGGCCCACCTCGCGCAGCGCGGAGGCAAGATCGTTCTGGCGCGGATAGGAGGCGAGCTTGCGCAAGATGCTGCTCGGCGCGACCTGTCCAGCGCTCATGGTGGCGGCGCAGCGGAACAGATCGGGCCAGTTGGAAACGATCAGCGCCTCACGCGCCTTGCCGCCCACCAGCGGGCGCAATTCGCTCGGCGTCGCGGCAGGGTCGAACACGTACAGTCGTTTGGATGGGAGGTCGCGGATGCGCAGTACAAGGCGGCAGCCGAGCATCGCGCTGATCCCGAACAGATGATCGGTGAACCCGCCAGTGTCGGCGTACTGCTCTTCGATCCGTCGCCCTGCCTCATTCATCGTCAGCCCGTCGAGTAGATAAGGTGCTTCGCTGACCGTGGCTGGAATGGTCCGCGATGCAAACGGCGCGAAGCGGTCGTTGACGTGGGTATAGGCCTTGATGCCGGGATCGTTGCCGTAGCGGGCGTTGATCGTATTCATCGCTTCGCCCTGCCGTGCGGCGGGGAAGAACTGGCCATCGGCCGATGCGGATCTGCCCATACCCCAGACCTGGGCCATCGGCAGCGCCCCTTGCGCCGCGACCACGTTGGCCAGCGCCTGGTCGATCGCCTCGCTTTCGACGTGCCAGCGAGCGAGACGGGAGAGTTGCCAATAGTCGTGAGTGTTGGAAGCCTCTGCCATCTTACGCAGACCCAAATTCAGGCCCTCGGCAAGCAGGACGTTGAGCAGGCCGATTCGGTCGCCGCATGGCACGCCGGTGCGCAGATGCGTGAAGGCATCAGTGGGCTCTGTTGCAAAAATCGTGAAGCTTGAGCATGCTTGGCGGAGATTGGACGGACGGAACGATGACGGATTTCAAGTGGCGCCATTTCCAGGGTGATGTGATCCTGTGGGCGGTGCGCTGGTATTGTCGCTATCCGATCAGCTATCGCGACCTTGAGGAAATGCTGGCGGAACGCGGCATTTCGGTCGACCATACGACGATCTATCGCTGGGTCCAGTGCTACGCCCCGGAGATGGAGAAGCGGCTGCGCTGGTTCTGGCGGCGTGGCTTTGATCCGAGCTGGCGCCTGGATGAAACCTACGTCAAGGTGCGGGGCAAGTGGACCTACCTGTACCGGGCAGTCGACAAGCGGGGCGACACGATCGATTTCTACCTGTCGCCGACCCGCAGCGCCAAGGCAGCGAAGCGGTTCCTGGGCAAGGCCCTGCGAGGCCTGAAGCACTGGGAAAAGCCTGCCACGCTCAATACCGACAAAGCGCCGAGCTATGGTGCAGCGATCACCGAATTGAAGCGCGAAGGAAAGCTGGACCGGGAGACGGCCCACCGGCAGGTGAAGTATCTCAATAACGTGATCGAGGCCGATCACGGAAAGCTCAAGATACTGATCAAGCCGGTGCGCGGTTTCAAATCGATCCCCACGGCCTATGCCACGATCAAGGGATTCGAAGTCATGCGAGCCCTGCGCAAAGGACAGGCTCGCCCCTGGTGCCTGCAGCCCGGCATCAGGGGCGAGGTGCGCCTTGTGGAGAGAGCTTTTGGCATTGGGCCCTCGGCGCTGACGGAGGCCATGGCATGCTCAACCACCATTTCGCAGCAGCCGCCTGATCGGCGCAGAGCGACAGCCTACCTCTGACTGCCGCCAATCTTTGCAACAGAGCCCTTCCTGGCCCCGCCGTTCCCGCTCCCGAATGTAGTCCTTGATGATCGTGTAGCCGCCGGTGAACCCGCATTCGTCACGCAGCCGGTCGAACACCCGCTTCGCGGTGTGCCGCTGCTTCCGCGGCATGGAGCGATCCGCCTCAAGCCAGCCCTCAATGATCGGGATAAAGGGATCAAGCTTCGGCCGCCTGACCTCGGCCGTCCGCCGGTAGCCCGGTGGCACCGAGAACGTCATCATCTTCGCAACCGTATCACGGGAGATGTTGAAGGCCTTCGCCGCCTGACGCTGGCTCATGCCCGCCGCGCAGGCCTGGCGAACCCTGAGATATAGTTCCACGCTGAAAATCCTCCCGCCCTCCCTGCTGTCGCAGAAAGGGAAAAGGTGGACGACTTTTACGCCGCCCGCAGCAGCTCCATGCCGCCGCTTCCGTGGCCTAATTTCTCACCGCCGTTCTCACTGTCCCGTGGAATGAACATGCCAGGCCGACCGGGCTCCCGGCACGAAGGTGACATGGCCGCCGATAGCCCGCTTGTTTTCATCGACGTCGAAGAGCATGTCCACCAACACATTGCCGGTGAAGTTTTCAGTCGGACCAATCCTGCTGGCGCGCGAACCGTTCGGAGAGATCGTCATAGTCTCCTCCCCGGAGGCGGGTACGGCCCCCATGAGGGCGAGCGGTAATGCCGTTGCGAGTATCGTCTTCTTCATGATTTCCCTTTCTGGTGCTGATTTCGGTTGGCCCAGCGTGATCCGGCGGCCTGCCATTCGTTTCTCGCTATTGCCGCTTGGCGTCCGTAGACCGCTTCGCTAGAGCCCCGACCGGCGCAGTATTGCTTCCGGGTAACGAGCGCCCTGGATAACGATGTTGGCCTGCTTGATCTCGTCGAGATCGGCCTGATCCAGCGTGACGTTCAGCGCGCCGATATTCTCCTCGAACCGTTCGAGCTTGCGGGTGCCGAATAGGGGTACGATCCAGGGCTTTTGCGCCAGCAGCCAGGCAAGCGCCACCTGCGCCGGCGTCGCGGCGTGTTTCTCGCCGATCTTGCGGATCAGATCGACGAGCTTCTGGTTGGCGGCACGCGCCTCTTCGGCGAAGCGCGGCGTTTCCGCCCTGATGTCCGAGCTGTCGAACTTGGTGTTGACGTCGATCTTGCCGGTGAGGAATCCCTTGCCAAGCGGGCTGTAAGGCACGAGCCCGATGCCGAGCTCCTCGATCGTCGGAATGATTTCGGCCTCGGGCTCGCGGGTCCACAAGGAATATTCGCTCTGCAGCGCCGCAACCGGCTGCACTGCATGCGCCCGCCGGATGGACTGCGCCCCCGCCTCGGACATGCCGAACCACAGGACCTTGCCCTCAGCGATCAGGTCCTTCACCGTGCCGGCGACGTCTTCCACGGGCACTTCGGGATCGACCCGATGCTGGTAGTAGAGATCGATATGATCGGTCCTGAGGCGCTTGAGACTGCCTTCGATCGCACGGCGGATCTGTGCCGGCTTGCTGTTGACCCCGCCGCGATGCTCGCCGGTCTCCTGATCGATGTCCCAGCCGAACTTCGTCGCAATCTTCACCTTGTCTCGCACCGGGGCGAGCGCTTCGCCGACCATCTCCTCGTTAGTCCAGGGGCCGTAAACCTCGGCGGTATCGAAGAAATCCATCCCGCGGTCGGTGGCGGTGCGAAGAAGGGCGATCACCTCCGCCCGGTCGGGAAGCTCGCGGGCTTTGCCATAGCCCATCGCTCCCAAGGACAAGGCAGAGACTTCCAATCCCTGACCCAGTTTGCGCTTGATCATGTTGCGTCTCCTTTTTGAGGTTTGTCTTGGCGGCCATGAATCGATCGACCGTCCGCCGATGCGCCACGGTCTCAGGCCGCCCCGTGCGTCGAGCCCCGATACGATCCCCTATCAGGAACTTGACTCGCGCGGGGCGATCCTCACGGTTGCCGCGCGCGCTCGGTCGCTGATCATGGGTGTCAGATACGGGCTCTTGCCGTACTTTGCGCGGTAAGCCTCGTCGATGCGGTCGTTGATTGGTCCCTCGACCGGCTCGAACGCGACCTCACGGGTCATGCCCGCCGCAATGATCCGCCCGGCCTTCTGGCGAAGCGCGGCCTGATACCAGCGGGAGTTTCGGCCGTTGTAGCCGCGCACATAGAGCGAGCCCTCGACCACGACCTCCCAGATCCAAGTCGGGGTCCCATAGGTGGCGCCGTCCTCGCGGAATGGCGCGATCTTCAGATCATCGGCTTGATCGATCTTCGTAAGTTCGTCCTTTGTCCAACTCATCATCGTCTCTCTTCAATAGCCGACCGGTTCGACCCTTGGCCTTGATCGGGCTAAGCCGGGCGAATATCTCCGCACTGGCGTCGATGACCTCCAGGCTGATCAGTCCAGTGAGTACCGGGAGGACTACCGGCTCCTTGATATTCGTCTCCAGCCAATCGGCAGACACGCCGTAGAGCGGCTGGAATGGCGCAGGGGCAGGCAGATGCCGTTCGAGCTGTCGTTGTTGCACGCTGGATGGAATATAGCGCGCGTGCAGCGTCCCGATTAGCCGAGACGATTTGCATGAACCTATGATTCAGACTCATCAATCAAAATATAGCCGGATGATGAGAAGCGCGCGCCTGTCATTCACATCGCGGTCGGCAGACCCGTTGCAGCATGACAGAATTTCGGCTAAAAAGTTCCAGTCGAAAGAGTGCTGACCGGATGGTAGCCCGGTCGCCGTTCCACAGAATGGCAACTCGACCCGCAGGGGTAACCGCGACACCTGGACCGGCTTGCCGGTCGTAAAGGTGTGTCCGCTGGTAACCTCATGTCATCGTCGGCGCACCTTCTCAGTTCATAAGAAGGAAGCACGACATTGAATCTCACAGGAAACACGATTCTCATCACCGGGGGCGCAACCGGCATCGGTCTGGCGCTGGCGAAGCGCCTCGTTCGGCAAGGCAATCAGGTCATCGTCTGCGGCAGGAACGAGGCTTCTCTCGACAAGGCCCGGCAGGAGGCGCCCGAGCTGATCACCCGCGTCTGCGATGTCGCCGATACCGGCAGCCGCCGGTCGATGGTCGAATGGCTGAAAGCGAACCATCCGGCCCTGAACGTCGTCATTAACAATGCCGGTGTCCAGCATCACCGCGATTTCACCAACGATCCTGGAATCGACACGCTCGACCAGGAAGTGGCGATCAATCTCACGGCGCCGATCCACCTGATCGCGGAGCTGTTGCCGACGCTGCGGCAGCAGGCGCAGGCTTTCATCATCAATGTCAGTTCGGGCCTAGCGTTCTCGCCAATGGCGGATGTTCCTGTCTATTGCGCCACGAAGGCCGCCATCCATTCCTTCACGCTCAGTCTGCGGCACCAGTTGAAGCCGACCGGAATCCGGGTGATCGAGATCGCCCCGCCGATCGTCGATACCGGCCTTGGCGGCGACACGCGCAGCGAAGGAACGGTCAACAACATGATGGTCACGCCGGACGAGTTCGCCACCGAGGCGCTTGCCCAGCTCGAAGCCGACAAGGATGAAGTGCTCATGGGGGTCTCGGCAAAAACGCGCGAGCTCGGCGAAGCCATGTTCGAGCGGATGAACAATCGCTCCTGACCTGTCACGTGGCGCGGCACGCGTCTATCCGGCACGCCGCGTCGCCGAGAATGTCCCGGCCGAGATGCCCTCGGTCGGGAAACTGGAAAGGCAGTTCTGGAGGGCTCATCACATGAAAATCCTGGCAATTGGCGCTGCGGGAGAGCTGGCCGGTCTGGTCATCCCCGCGCTTACAGAACGCGGCGCACAGGTGCGCGGCTTCGTCCGCAAGGCGGAACAGCTCCAGATCGCGAAGGACCGCGGCGCCCGCGAGGTCGCCGTCGGCGATCTTGCTGACCCCGCCAGCCTCGATGCGGCGCTTGAAGGCGTGGACGGCGTCTTCCACATCGGACCCGTCTTCGCGCCGGATGAGGTGCAATACGGCAGGAATATCATTCAGGCGGCAGAGCGCTCCGGTGTGCGCAAGTTCGTGTTCTCGTCGGTGATCCATCCGATCCTCAACCTGCCCAACCATGCCGCCAAGGCGCCGGTCGAGGCGGCGTTGATCGGCTCGAACCTCGAATACACCATCCTTCATCCGACGGTGCTGTTTCAGAACTATGCCGCGTCATGGAGCGGGATCATCGAGTCGAGCGTGCTGGGCGAACCCTGGTCCGCCGACACGCGCTTCAGCCGGATCGACTATCGCGACGTCGCCGAGGCGGCCGCGATCGCATTCACCGAAGATCGCCTGGCCTATGGGACGTTCGAACTTTGCGCTCCCGGCATCATGAACCGCCATGACGTGGCCGCGCTCCTCGGCGAGGTTCTCGGGAGAAAGATCGGCTGCGCGACGCTCGATCGCGCCAGACTGGGAAACGTGCCCAAGGACATGATCGCGATGTTCGAGCACTACGATCATCACGGCCTGCTGGGGAACTCGCTCACCCTTACTGCCATCCTCGGACGGGAACCGCGGACATTGCGAGCATATTTTGAGGAGCTGAACTCCGACGCTGCGGAATGCGGCAGAATCAATCCCTGGCAATCGGAAAGATCCGCCGGTTCGAGCGGACCTTTATCCGAGACATAGATTCGGTGGAACGCCGGGCTACCAGGGCTGGCTTGCGGGGCCGACGGTAAACTCGTTGATCGTGGTGTCCTCCGGCGCATCGATCGCGAAGGATACGACATCGGCGATGCGGTCGGGCGCAATCCCGTGCTTGTCGTAGAGCTGCTTCATCGCCTCTGCGGACCCCTTGTCAGAAATCGAGTTCAGCAACTCGGTATTGATCGCGGCCGGATAGATGGTTGTCGTGCGGATGTTGGTGCCTTCTATGGCGGATTCGATGCGCAGCACCTCCATGAAGTCGCGCACGAACCACTTGGTCCCGCCATAGACCGCGCTGCCCGGATAGGCCTTGAGCCCGGCGACCGATGACGTCGCCAGCACATGCCCGGATTTCTGTGCGATGAAGGTCGGAAGCACGGCCGCGACGCCGTTGAGGACGCCCTTGATGTTGATATCGACCGTCTCGTGCCAGTCATCGGTCTTGAGCGCCGAGAGTGGTGCTGTCGGCATGATGCCGGCGTTGAGGAAGATCGCGTCGATCCTGCCGAATTTCTCCTTGGCGAGTTTTGCAATCTCTTCGCTGTCGGCCGGCTTGGTCACATCCAGAATGCTATAGACAGCTTGCCCGCCGGCCTTTTCGATCTCGCCCGCAAGCTCTTCGAGCCGATCACGACGCCTTGCTCCCAGAACGACCTTGGCCCCCTTGGCGGCGAGCTGCTTCGCTGTCGCCGCGCCAATTCCGGAGGATGCGCCGGTGATGATGACGACCTTGTCCTTGATCATCCGTTTTTCTTTCCCTTGTTTTCCGAGGTGAGGGCTGCGATCGTCGATTCCGAAATCACGCACCCACGGCCTTTGCATCGGCGTCAGAGTTTGGCCGAGACCAGGCGCCGCTGTACTGCTCGTCGGTTACATGCTCCAACCAGTCGACGTTCTTGCCGTCGACGTTTTCCTGCAATGCGATATGGCTCATCGCCGAATCCGGGGCAGCCCCGTGCCAGTGCTTCTCGCCGGGCTCGAAGAAGACGACGTCGCCTTCATTGATCTCCTCGATCGGACCGCCCCAGCGTTGCACTCGGCCTTTTCCTGCGGTGACGATGATGACCTGGCCGACCGGATGGGTATGCCATGCAGTGCGTGCGCCCGGCTGAAAACGGGGGTGCCCACCGGTCATGCGCGACGGCTCGTTCTGCGGGAAAAGCGGCTGCACCGACACCGAGCCGGTGAACCAGTCGGCCGGCCCCGAAAATGGCGCCTGCGAGCCCTTGCGATAGAATTTCATGATCTGCTCCTTATCCGGGGATCGAAGAAGCCCCGTTTCAGTCCAAAAATATCCCTCCGATATGAAGTGCGCTACCGGCGTTCATGTTCATGAGGTCGTGAGCAGAGCTCAGTAATGGGCCTTCGGCGTCGCAATTTCGCCAGCCAAGCGTAGAACGTCGCCAGCTTTTCCGTGTGACTGCACCTTCGACTTGCATTGAATTCATAACCCCATCGGCCGCAGCTCGCGAATGAGGTCGATCAGCAGTCGTAGTCCCGTCGGCACCTGACGGCGGCTTGAATAGTAGATGTGGAAACCATCGCCCATCGATATCCAGTCCGTCAGCACCAGCCGCAGCCGGCCGTCGGCGACATAAGGTGCCACGAGCGGTTCGGGAAAATACATGAGGCCGACGCCACCGAGGACGGCGATCAATCCTGTCTCCGCCAGGTCCACGGTGATCGACGTCGGGACGGCAACCTGCATCTCCTCGCCGTCGCGCTCGAGTTCCCATCGGTAGACCCGATCGTCGCCGAGCCGGTTGCTGATGCATCGGTGCTGAAGCAGATCATTGGGGTGCTCCGGAACCCCGAACCGTTCGAGATAGTCCGGCGATCCCGCCACCACCCAGCGAACATCGCACGACAGCCTCTGGGCGATCATGTCCTCCGGGACCGTGCCGCCATAGCGAATGCCGGCGTCGAACCCCGCATCCGTCACATCGACCATGCGATTGCTGGCGACGATATCGAGCTCGACGTCCGGGTAGCGCTCGACAAAGGTCGGAAGCACCGGGGCGAGCAGCAAATTGGCCGCTTCGACGGCGACGTTCAGGCGGATGCGGCCCGTTGGCGCATCGCGAAAGCGGTTCAGCGTCTCCATCGCGGTGTCGATGACCTCGAACGGCTCGCCGATCGCCGCGGCAAGCGCCTCGCCGGCGGCCGTGAGCGTGACGCTCTTGGTCGTCCGGTTCAGCAGCCGGACGCCAAGCCGGCCCTCCAGCCCTTTCAGCGCATGGCTCAGGGCGGACGCGCTCACCCCGATTTCGATCGCGGCGCGGCTGAAGCTGCGATGCCTGGCGATGGCCAGAAAATAGGTCAGGTCCGCAATATCGGCGCGATTGGTTTGCATACTACGCTCTTTCGTCAGTGCCACTCATAATTTTCGTTCCCCACCTCGAATTCCCTCTACACGATGCCCGAAGGAGCGAAGACGTGCTCCGTTTCAGCGTGCCGCGCTCATGCGGTGCAGGCCCGCTCCGCTTCGGCTTCCGGCGGATGCCATGTCCGGCGGTCAGATACCGCCCGGATCGCGAAACCACCTGTCGACGCACCGGATCGCTTCGCTCATTTCAGCACGAAACACTGCTGAATTGCTCTCACAGGACCATGCAACAGAGCCCGGTAACGCAAGCGCCGATTCCGGTTTAGGGTCCGCTTCCGAGAAAGGCCTCGGTCAATCCATACAATTTCGTGTCGGCCAGCGATGGTCAGCCAGATAATTTACAGCATCCGACGCGGCACATGAAACGTCTCTTCAAGAATGACGAAAGGAAAAAAGGTATGCAATACGCTCATCTTGGTCGCTCGGGCCTGAAGGTAAGCCGCCTGTGCCTTGGCACAATGAACTTCGGCGAGTTGACCGACGAGCCGGCCAGCTTCCAGGTTCTGGATGCGGCCGTCGGGGCCGGCATCAACTTCGTCGATACCGCCGACGTCTATGGCGGCCTGCAGTCTCCCGATATGGAAAAGGGTTTTGGCCTTTCCGAGGAGATCATCGGGCGGTGGATGGCTGAGCGCGGCAGCCGCAACGACATCGTGCTCGCGACGAAGGTGTATCAGCCGATGGGCCTTGGGCCGAACGATCGCCGGCTGTCGGCACTGCATATCCGGCGTGCCTGCGAGGACAGCCTGCGGCGTCTGAAGACCGATCACATCGATCTTTACCAGATGCACCACATCGACCGCTTCACGCCCTGGGAAGAGATCTGGCAGGCGATGGAGCTTCTGGTCAGCCAGGGAAAGGTCATCTACGTCGGCAGCTGCAATTTCGCGGGATGGGACATCGCCACCGCGCAGGGCGCGGCGAGCCAGCGCAATTTCATGGGGCTCGCGGCCGAGCAGAGCCTCTACAATCTCGCGGCCCGGACCGTCGAGCTTGAGGTGATCCCGGCGTGCCGCCACCATGGCCTCGGCCTCATTCCCTGGAGCCCGCTCGGCGGTGGCCTCCTGGGCGGCGTGCTGAAGAAGGCGGCGGGACGCCGGGCGCGTCCGGCGATGCAGGAAAAGATCGCGCGCTATCGCCCGCAACTGGAGGCGTATGAGGGGCTTTGCGAGGATCTCGGCGAGCGTCCGGCCGACGTCGCGCTGGCGTGGCTGCTTCACAATCCTGTCGTGACCGCGCCGCTCGTCGGACCTCGCACGGTCGAACAGCTCACCCAGACCCTGCGCGCGGCGGACATCTCGCTGTCCGACGATGCGATGCGCTGCCTCGACGAGATCTGGTCCGGGCCTGGAGGAGAAGCGCCGCAGGCCTACGCCTGGTAACGTCTCACCGGCAATCAAGCCCGCGCTGGCCATAATGTTGGAAGAAGAACGCCGCCAAATGGTTTCGCTTGTTCGACATCGTGGCGGTGCGGGCTTTTGTTTTTCCATTGATGAATGAGAGCGAAGAGATTTGGCGGGCCGGCTCGGTCTTATGAGCGCTCCTCAAAGGTCCATGCAGCATTCCAAGGGTAACCGTGGCGCCTCCAGCGCACTAAATTCTTTCAATGGAGACGTGAACAACAAAGGTGGTGGTGCCATGAATCGACGCGATTTTCTGAAAGCCGAACTGGTTCTGGCAGCGACACTTGGCAGCGGTTTGCTCACCGCCGGCCCCGCGCAGGCACAGACGACCGGCAAGCCGCACAGGGCGCGTGTCAGGACACTCCTGATCGCTTCCCACCCGTACCCCGAACGGTCGGTCATGATCAAGGGATTGCAGCAGGCGGCCGAGAGCGTCGACGGCGTGACCGTGCGCAATCTGGAAACCATCTACGGTTTCGACACCCGGGCCATCGACGGACAAAACGAACGCGAAATCACCCGGCAGCATGACCGGATCGTGTTTTTGTTCCCGACCCACTGGTTCAACATCACGCCGATGATGAAAGCCTATCTGAACGACGTATGGGGCAGCGTCGGTCCGGGCTTGTGGCAGGGCAAGGAAATGCTCGTGGTTACCACCGCGGGCGGCGGAGCCTCGACATACGGCCCGTCGGGCCGGATCGGCATCGATCTGGCCGACGTCTTTTGGCCGATGAAAGCCAGCGCTCTGCATGCCGGCATGACCTATCTGCCGCCATTGGTGTTTCAGGCGGTCACGGCGTCGGACCTGCCCCAATATCAACAGCGGTTGATCGAGCGGCTTCAAAGTTGAGGCGGCGCTCCGATCGCCACCGCTTGAGATGCGCTCAAAGCCATTGAAGAACAGGAGACCCGGAATGACGGATACCCCCGAAATAAACGATTCAACGCCCGTTCGCGGCGTCACGAGCCGCCGCACTGTACTTGGCGCGGGCCTCGGCCTTGCCGCCGCTTCGCTCATGAATGTCGGGAGCGTTTTCGCTCAAAGCACGGGTTCCGGAGGTGAGAACCGGGACACCGCAACTCCAACAAAGGAAAAATCCATGGACAGCCGCAAACTCGGCAATCTGGAGGTGTCCGCCATCGGCCTGGGTTGCCTGCCTCTGGTCGGCTATTACGGCAACGGACCACGCGACCGCAAATCGAGTGTGGCGCTGATCCGCGCCGCCTTCGAGCAGGGCGTGACCTTCTTCGACACCGCTGAGGTCTATGGGCCGCATCTGAGTGAAGAATTTGTCGGCGAAGCGCTCGCGCCGGTGCGCGATCAGGTCGTCATCGCCACCAAGTTCGGCTTCGGCGTCGAGGAAGGCCAGCCGACGGCGCTGAACAGCCAGCCCGACCATCTGCGACGCGCCGTCGACGGCTCGCTCAGGCGGCTTAAGACCGACCACATCGATCTGCTCTACCAGCACCGTCCCGATCCCAAGGTGCCGATCGAGGACGTCGCCGGCGCGGTCAAGGATCTGATTCAGGCCGGCAAGGTGAAGCACTGGGGCCTCTCGGAAGCGAGTGCGGCCACCATCCGCCGCGCCCATGCCGTCCTGCCGGTCAGCGCCGTGCAGAGCGAGTACGCGATCTGGTGGCGCGAGCCGGAGACCCGGATCTTCCCGACGCTCGAGGAACTCGGCATCGGCTTCGTGCCCTATTGCCCGGCCGGCCGCAGCTTCTTTGCCGGTGCGGTCAATGCCGCCAGCCGCTTCGATACGACGGATCGCCGCCATAACCTGCCGCGCTTCGCGCCGGAGGCGCTGGCAAAGAACCTGGCGCTGTACGAATACGTTCGTGGCTGGGCGGAACGGAAGAACACGACCCCGGCGCAGTTCGCCCTGGCCTGGGTTCTCGCGCAGCGGCCCTGGATCGTGCCGATCCCCGGGACGACGCAATACATGCATCTTGCCGAGAACGTCGGTGCGCCAACCGTGCGCCTGAGCGCTGACGAACTCAGCGAGTTCGACGCCGGCGCATCGAAGATCACCCTGGTCGGCGGCCGCGCCGATCCGTTCACCGAAAGCCAGTTCGACCACACGGCATGAGGTAGCTCGCCGTCGACGCGGGCGGTTCCCTCGTCGCACACGGCCTCTCAAGCTGGAATTCACGAACCCCAACACCGGGAGACCGTAATGAAACGCTTCCTCGCGCCAGTCTTAGGATTCATCATCATGGCAAGCACCGCACACGCACAGCAACCCAATCCCGAAGGTCGCCGCTTCTCGCCGGATCAGGTCCGGTCCGTTGCGCCGGCGCTCGAGCAATACACGCAGGACCGGCTTTACGGCAGCGTCTGGAATCGGCCCGGTCTGAACCGGCGCGACCGCAGCCTGGTCACGGTCGCCGCTTTGATTGCCCGCGGCGAGGCGCCGGCACTGACCTACTATGCCGATCAGGCGCTTGAGAACGGCGTCAAGCCCGCCGAGATCTCGGAAACCATCACGCATCTGGCCTATTATTCCGGCTGGGGCAAGGCGATGGCCGCCATCGGCCCGGTCAGTGAAGTCTTCGCAAAGCGCGGCATCGGCGCGGATCAGCTCCCGAAGACCGATCCCACGCCGCTGCCGCTGGACGAGAAGGCCGAGGCCGACCGGGCGACGCGCGTCGGGGATCAGTTCGGCAAGGTCGCGCCCGGCCTCGTGCAGTACACGACGGACTATCTCTTCCGCGATCTGTGGCTGCGACCGGACCTTGCGCCGCGCGACCGCAGCCTCGTCACCGTTGCCGCGCTGATCTCCACCGGACAGGTCGAGCAGATCACCTACCATCTCAATCGCGCGATGGATAACGGGCTCACCGAGGAGCAGGCGGCGGAAGTCATCACGCATCTTGCCTTCTACGCCGGCTGGCCCAACGCCATGTCGGCCCTGCCGGTGGCGAAGGGTATCTTCGAGAAGCGGCGCGGTTGATGCGATTGGCGGCGCCGCGCTTCGCGGCGCCGCCAACTGCCGTACGCGCCCAACAGAAAAGGATCGAAACTCCATGCGACCACTCATTGCCGCGGCCTTTTTTGTGATGACCTTCGTCACGCCGACGCTTGCCCAGACCATCGAAATTACCCCGAACGGCTCCCTACCGTCGGCGGTTGGTAAACCTGACGGCTCTGTTGCAAAAATCGTGAAGCTTGAGCATGCTTGGCGGAGATTGGACGGACGGAACGATGACGGATTTCAAGTGGCGCCATTTCCAGGGTGATGTGATCCTGTGGGCGGTGCGCTGGTATTGTCGCTATCCGATCAGCTATCGCGACCTTGAGGAAATGCTGGCGGAACGCGGCATTTCGGTCGACCATACGACGATCTATCGCTGGGTCCAGTGCTACGCCCCGGAGATGGAGAAGCGGCTGCGCTGGTTCTGGCGGCGTGGCTTTGATCCGAGCTGGCGCCTGGATGAAACCTACGTCAAGGTGCGGGGCAAGTGGACCTACCTGTACCGGGCAGTCGACAAGCGGGGCGACACGATCGATTTCTACCTGTCGCCGACCCGCAGCGCCAAGGCAGCGAAGCGGTTCCTGGGCAAGGCCCTGCGAGGCCTGAAGCACTGGGAAAAGCCTGCCACGCTCAATACCGACAAAGCGCCGAGCTATGGTGCAGCGATCACCGAATTGAAGCGCGAAGGAAAGCTGGACCGGGAGACGGCCCACCGGCAGGTGAAGTATCTCAATAACGTGATCGAGGCCGATCACGGAAAGCTCAAGATACTGATCAAGCCGGTGCGCGGTTTCAAATCGATCCCCACGGCCTATGCCACGATCAAGGGATTCGAAGTCATGCGAGCCCTGCGCAAAGGACAGGCTCGCCCCTGGTGCCTGCAGCCCGGCATCAGGGGCGAGGTGCGCCTTGTGGAGAGAGCTTTTGGCATTGGGCCCTCGGCGCTGACGGAGGCCATGGGCATGCTCAACCACCATTTCGCAGCAGCCGCCTGATCGGCGCAGAGCGACAGCCTACTGTGACGCACCATAATTGACGTCATGCCGGGTCCAAGCGGAGCCTTTAGCGCTTCAACAATAGTGACATTGGCCTGCTTCTGCCTCAGCCGCTCCCTCGCAACTTGCCCAGCACCCGTGCGGCCGCATTATTGCCTACGGCAAGCTCGCGGGCATATCGCAGCGCGGTGGTCGGCGAGGACCAGCGCAGCGCCAGCGCGATCCCTGCGCCGTCCTCGCCCGCTGCGAACAGGTCCTGTGTTAACCCGACCCGGAACGAGTGCGCGCTCAGCCCACGCACGGTGTCACCTTCCATCCCGGGCTCGACTTCGACGAGACCGCAATCGACCGCCTCCAGCACCCGGCGACGCAGGATCGCAACCACCCCCTGACGCGTGAGCGGCCTGGCCCCGATGTAGTGCCGCACAATTCGCTGCCCGGAGGCGTCTGGCGGACCGCTCAGAACATTGATGCGCCGAAACACCGGACCCTCGCCGATGCCGCTTGCGAGCAACCAGGTCGATAGGCGCGCCATGGTGTCGCCCGACAGCCAGGCCAGAGCCCCCTCCCCCAACTGGTCAGTCTTGGAATGCGCGATGTCGAGCCGTCCGCTGCCATCGCCGACTTGGCGCAGATCGGAAACCGTGGTGCCGACCAGTTCGGAGACTCTTAAGCCCGCGTCATAGGCGAGACTGATCAGCGCTGCGTCACGCAGACCGATGATGTCGCTGCCGCACGAGGCCAGCAGTGCGTTGACGGTTACCCCCTCGGGCGGTGCCTGACCCTCCTGCATCGCCTCGCCGAGCCGTAGCGGCGCAGCCTGCTTTTGCCGTTCACGCTTTTTGCGGCGGATGGCTTTCAGCGTATCGCGCACCATTCCAGCCTGGGTGGGCAGCGGCTCTGTGTCGCCAAAACCCAGGATGCGGTGAATGCGCGCGATCGAGGCGATCCGGCGGGCAAGGGTGGCGGGCTTGGCACCCGCGCGCGTGTCCGATCCTTTAGACAACCAGTGCAAGTAGTGGACCAGCGTTTCCGGTTCGGCGGGAACAGCCGTGGCGACAGGCCGTCGCGCCTTGCACCACCCTAGAAAGCATTTGAGATCGGCCGTGATGGCCGCCTTGGTCGCCGGCGCCATCGCCGCGACTGCGGCCTCAAGCGCCAGCGGACTGGCGGCGCGGGTATCGATCAGCATCCCGTGGCCGCCGAGCACCAGTTCCACCGATGACGGGAACGGACGATCGGTTGTCATGCGGAAGGATCGTTTTGGGTGGATTTCATGGGCACTTTATGGGCCAAAATCGGCACTCTGGGCAATGCTGATTTTACCATAATATTAGATTATGGAAATACCGCCGATTTACGATGCTATGGATAGGATACCAAAGCGTAGGTTTAGTAAACTCTGTGTTGACGACGATTCCCTGTCCCGTTAGCCAGTTCGCAGCCTCCAGAGCGAAAGCCTTGAATTGAGCAGCACGATCGACGCCGGCCCTATCGCCTTCCGTATCGGCCAGATCGATGCTCTGGCCAAATGCCTGCTGGCCTCCGACACCTGCTATTCCGCAGAAATGCGCGCCGCACTCGCCCTCCACTGGCTCAGCCGTGCCTGGGAGCAATACCGCCAGGACCGGGCGATTACCCTCGGGGCCTCGCTGATCGGCGCCGAATGCATGGGCGAGCGTAACGCCTTCCTCGCCCTCTTCGAGCACGCCCTGCCAACCCCCGAAAAGGTGATCGCCGAGGCCATCCGGACAGTGCGCAAGATCGCAATCCTGCCGATGGCCAGCGAAGCCCGAGAGACCGAAACCATCGTCGCTGCCAGCCTTCCCGAACTCAGTGCCGTACTCGACGCGCTGGGTCACGCCAAGCTGCCCGGCGATCCACTCGAGCGGCTGCTTTCCCTCGTCGAGCGCTTCCGCTATTCGCGCGGGAACGAGCCCGATGCCCTGACGGCAACCGCCCGAACCCCGTGCTGGGCAATCAACCTGGCGGCGAGCGCGCGCGGGCATGCCTTTCGGCTGAGCGAGACCCCCCTCCCCTTCCCCGGCCTTGTCCAGCGCCGACTGTTCAGGGCCGACCGCGACCCCAGCCAGCGCCGCGCCCAAGCCCGCGAGAGTCTGCACGATGCACTCTATGCTACTGCCTGCGATATCGCCCGTTTCCCGCGCGGCGCCGATGTTTTTGCGCGCGAGTTTCCGAGCCAGCGTTCGAACTCGCGCCTCTATCATGCCTGGATGCTGCTGTTCGGCCTTGGCACCCTCACCCCCGCCCAACTTGCCCGCGCGCTTGGCGCGACCAAGGCCGGTGCTGCCAAACTCCTGCGCCAGCTGGAGGCAACACGCATGGCCTACGCTCAAGGCCCGTTCACGACCTTTGTCTGCGCCATTACGCCAACCCTGGCACTGCCAGATTGGCGGCATCAAGCAAGCTTCTAGACGGCCAGGCTGCCGTCGGCGGGAGAGGAAGACCCTCGTAGCGCGCGAATTCCGCCGCCAGCTCCCTTTCTTTCTCCTGGCGTTGGCGCACAGTGCCGTATGTGGCGATCAGCGCAAAGATGTCGCAGGTCCATTTGGATCTGGGCTTGGGGAGCTTGCAGGTCCGCAGACGCAATGCACCTCGAACCGGCGTTTCAATTCTACCTTCAGTCAGCGGCCTCTCGGCCAGTCTGGTTGCGATCATACGCTCAAAGCGGTGCGCGGCTTTCGTACGTGGGCTGTGCGCCAGCGCCAGCATGCCGATCCGTTCGCGCGCAAAATGGTACTGATTGGCTACGAACTGCTCCTGATAACGCTGGTATGGCGGCGCAAGCCCCACCCAATCGCTAGGGCGCATCAGGCAGTCGATCACTGTCTTGTTTCGCGCAAGCGCGGCAGAAGTCGGTTTGATTTTCCATTGAATTCTGCGAGATCGCATCACGGCATGCGCCAAGAACGCCTGCAATTGCCGCCCCGTGTCCTCCAATGGAAGGCTCCGCATGTCGGTGAGCGGCAACCCGTGCAGGCTGCATAGCCAGGTCGCCCGAAAAATCCATTCGCGGCGCACGATTATAGGCCCGCCAGCCAGATGCGCCTCGTAACAGCATAGCGCACAGACGTAATGGCGGTGCGCAGAGGGCAGGAGCGCCTCCGCCTCACACGCGAGAAAGGTCGCATTGATCTGCTCGGGATCGATTTCGACCGCCCATGCAAGCCGTTCCACCATCGCATCGCAGGCCGCATGCAGCGCCGGATCGAGACCGCCCTTCCCTCGCGCCAGGTCCAAGCGCGAAAGACCCGGCGCGATCTCCAGATGGCGGAACAATTGTGCCCGGCTCACCCGGTGGGCGGCGGTCAAGCGGCTCAACCACGAATCAAACGCTTCATCTCTGCGTGGCTTGATCGGGAACGCCAGCGTCTCAGGCTCAAGATTGGGCGACCACTTGGCGGCCATCAAGCTGAAGCCGGGAGCATCGCTGCTGCTGCGCGCAAATCTGCAAATTCAACACGCTGACGACCGTCGCGAGAGGCAATCTTATGGCCCCAATGCAAAAGCCGTTTGAAATTCCCTGTCACGCCATGGCTGGTGCGCCAGATGAATTCGGCCATCTCGGGCTCAGCGAAGCGTTCCGGCTCGATGATGCGCAATCCCCGCGCCAGCGCAAGGATCAGGCGCTGGGATGGCTCTCCAGGCGGCCAGAGCGGCAATCGCAGGACGATCGAGCGATAGGCCAGCTCGACGTCCTCGGCAAAGATGTCTGCGGCGATTTCGAGACCGGCGACAACCATAGACACATTGCCTTCGCTCATCAGAAACCGGAATGCATCGAGGGTGTCACGCCTCGCCCTGCCGCCCGCGGTGAGAATGGCGTGAACATTGTCGACCGCCACTAACCGCGTCCGCTGTCTGCCGAGCAATTCAACGACTTTCAGGTCGGCAATCCGGTGGATACTGGTGGTGATCGGCCAACCCTGCTTCCACAACAAGGTCAGGTTGATCTTGAGCGACGTCGGACTAGCTGGGATCACGGTCCTGAGGACGGGAGCATACCGGGCATCCCGCCACCCTTCAGGCTCTGGAAAGTCGCATTCGATACGCCGCTGGGCTTCGCGCAGGATCGATGTCTTCCCCATACCGGATTGACCCACGAGAATGACGCAGGGCGGCCGTTCATCAGGCTCGTCATGTGCGATATCAACCAGCGTTTCCACGGCAAAACGCGCTTCGTCGAAGTCGATCCAGAAAGCGGAACTGTGCGGCTGACCTAATCCCTCCATTTGAGCCACCCTTCATCGTGTAAGTCGGCCACCGATACCCAACTGGGTACATTGGAAACCTCCTGATTTGCCGGCTGAGCGGCGTGGGATACACCTTCCCTTTCCAGCCTTTTTCGCGCGTCTCGCAAGCCCCGCGTCCGGGATTTCGCGTTGAGAACTTCCTGCCTGTTGGCATGCACAAGCCGCGCAATTTCAGCCTGACCCCCAGCATGCTGGTAAACCACGCCGGAATGGCGCCGTGCAGCGACCGCAACATCCCATTCAGGCCTGGTCACGTTCGGATAATTGCCCACCGCAGCAGCAGCGACAAGAACTCCATCGATGACAGGATAGACCTCCTGGATAGTCCTGTCGTCGTAATGGATCATGACCTTGAGACCCAGGCGCGGCGCCAAACTTTCGTGCCAATAGCGAATATGATCAATCTTCACGCCGCCCGATTGAACGGTCCGCTCGACCCACGGCAGAAATCGGCGGGTTAGCTGCTCGATATCGACACCTGGCGGCGCCAGCGGCCCGTGGCTCTCGACACCCGTGGACCACATTTGCGCAGGTGCGACGCGACCCAGTCCTTCGTGAGGTGTATGATGATAGCGGCAAATCTCCCGGACCAACCACCGCTCGAATTCCTCAAGCGTCATCGCCGCGTCCGCTTCCGCATCATGGCCGTCTCGCGCCGTAACATTACCTCCGGTCGCCCCCGGAAGAAGCCGCATTC
The DNA here is from genome assembly GCF_920987055.1 of Novosphingobium sp. CECT 9465. NCBI lineage: Bacteria > Pseudomonadati > Pseudomonadota > Alphaproteobacteria > Sphingomonadales > Sphingomonadaceae > Novosphingobium > Novosphingobium sp. CECT 9465. Next base: position 237,657 of record NZ_CAKLBX010000003.1, on the reverse strand, counting down.
TACGCGTCATGGTGCCGATCAGACGCTCGATATGCGTGCCATAATGCGCCGGACCACGTGGGCGGACGTCCGGATCGATGCCATAAGTCTTGCAAGCGCTTCTAAAAACTTCCGCGCGATGAGATCCGGCGTGATCGGCATGCAACTTCCTGAAAAAACCATGCATTGGATATTCGATTTCGAGACCGAGACTCTCGAGCAACGGCTGTTTCGGCAACAGAGCATTGGCGATTGCCCGTCCGCATCGAAAAATCGAAGGTGCCCCAAAACTCACGTAGAAGCCGAGAATGCATCGGCTCCAGACGTCGATGAGCAAGGTCACCCACGGTCGGCCCAGAGCCATACGGTGTGTGCTGTCGACAAGTATGACGTCGGCGGGGGTGTGATCCATCTGGACCACATCGAGCAAACCATCGCTGTGGTATTCCCCCGGGTGCGCCTCGTGGGCGGTACGCCGTTTCGAACCCATGAAACGAGCCTTCTGCGGCTCGCTTATCTCCCCGATTATCCGCTCGATCGTTCGAAAACTTGGAACGATCCCGGGATCGAAGCCGTAGTCGCCATTATCGGCGATCAGCAAATAACGCACCTGCTGCGCCGCTTCCCGAACACTGAGCGGCACTTTCGTCAGAACGATTTCTTCAATGAGGCCATCGATCGCCACGAGGACCTCTGGCGGCGCTTGTCTACTTCCTGGCTTTGGACCGCGCGGCCGTGAGGCCAGGCTCTCGGCAATGGGCTTGCTGCGATAGCGCCGCGCCAACTCCCGAATTCGCCGCTCGCCCAAGCCAGTTTCCCGGGCAATGACAGAAACAACGTCGGCCGCCAGCGGCGCGTCCAGCGGAACCAATTTGCGGAAAGTTTGATAGAGGTCCGCGCCGCGCGTTAGCGCAGCTTCCGAATACGCTGCCATTCTTGGCGGTTTGCGTTCGATCATAGGGAAATTTCCCTCTCTTTCGGCCGCGCAGACTGTCGTTTGTTTTGACCACCGTTGAAAGCAGAATCTTTTGTGCGTCATATTTGACTGTCACTTTATCGCGAGAATATGACTTTAATTCAATAGTTTACACCCGATGTTGGAAACTTTGTCGCGTGACATCCGCAACTGTTCGGGCTCGGTGCCGCCTCGCTTGCCCTCGCCGGCCTTGCACCGCGGGAGGCATTCCGCGCCGAACCCGAGAGGCCGCTCCCAGCGCTACTGGCCAACGCGATCGGTGCCGCGGCAGGCGACGTGGCAACGGACCTCGCCGCCGTTACGGCAATGGTTGCGCGTGGTGATGAACACCTCGCCGACCTTTACGCCTCGTCACAGACTCCCGCAGTGTGGCACCTCATCTGTGGGCTGGGGCCCCTCACCCGCGCCGAACTCGCCCGTGCGCTCGGCGTGACCCGCCGTACCGCCTCACAAGCCGCCGTGGCGCTTGAGAAGGCAGGCCTGGCCACCTTACGCCCCGGTGACCACGCCTTGGCCCCAAAGCGCGCCCAGACCGCCTCCTGACCCCTTTCAGGGCAAGAGGGATACCTCGCGGTACGGCACCCCAATCCGCTTGGGTGCACTCGCCCGGCGCCGCAGCAGTTGGCGCGCAAAGCGCGACGCCTCGTCCTCGCTCGCAAACGAGACCGCCCTCCCCTGCCCGCGTGAGCCGATTCGGCCCCAAGCAAATTCGACGATCGACGCGCCGAAAAGATCACGGCTTAGGGCAATGGTATAGCGCCGCGCGATATTGCGTTCTCCGCATACCGCCTCAAGCCAGACGAAGCTGCCGTGGTTCAGGCTGTCCATGCGCGGACACATGCCGCAGAAGGAATCGCGAGTTCCAACGGGAATTTTGAATCAATCGAGTCAGACTGATTCACCTAGGCGATTTGTTGCTATCCCATTCGCAAAGCCAGCGCGTTTCACGTCCAGTACTGGTCTAACACCGCGCGTACAGCTTCTTCCGCCTCTTGCCGCGTTGCACCGCCCTTGCTCAGTAGTGTGAGGCGGATGCCCTTGCGATCAGCACCCTCGATCCGGAGCACTGGCTTGCCACTCGGGCTTGCGACCGTTTCAGCCTTTCCTGACTTCTTGGGGGAACCTGACTTCTTGGGGGGGTCTACAGCCAGTGATAGTGCCTTGATCACATCAATCACTGGCATTGACTGCCCGGTTGCCTGGCGCTCGGAAGCTAGACGCTCAGCCTCCCGGAAGGCGCGTTCCTTGCGATCATCTGGCTTCAGGAGCGCCTTGAGAGCAATAGCATTGCGAATGCCAAGCTCCTGCGGTTCGGCAAAAGCCCTGGTCAATTCCTCAGGAAGTCGGGCGAGATCAAGATACCGCGTGAGCCAGCTTTCAGAGACCTTCAGCCGCTCGGCCATCGTCTTTTGACGACCGTCATAGTACGCGGTGAGCGCTCGGAGATAATCCCTTGCCCTTTCAAGATCGGTGAGATCGTCCCGGGCGCGATTTTCGATGTCGGCAAGCCTGAACGCCTCTTCATCGCCAATCTCACGCACATCGACAAGGAACTTGAAGTCAGGGTAGTTATGGGACCTCAGCCAGCTAATCGACCAATGTCGCCGCGCGCCGCAGATGACCTCAAAATCATAGTCCTCGTTACCGGATATACGACGAACAATCGCGGGAATTTCCTGCCGGCCCTGAGCCTTGATGCTCTCAATAAGATCCGAACACCGTTCTTCGTTGAGTAAGGCGTAATCACGGTTATGGCCTGCCCACATCCGGCATTTGGCAGGATCCACCAGTTCATGTGTCCGATTAACAATCGCCCCGGACGCAAGGTCGGCGAGCCGATTTGAACGCCCGGTGAGCACATTCGAGGCAATGCTCGATCGACGGGGCGCCGCGACATCATCATTAAGGTCTATACCTGCCGCTAAATCGGCCGCAAAACCGCTGTTTTTCTTACTCATGCAACCCTCCCGCTAGCAGAATTGCACGCGTGCAATTTTCCGGTTCCTCGTGAATTCCACGACCAATTGCACGCGTGCAATTCCGGGGTCTCATGCCAACGCCTCCTGGCGTAGGCGCTTCTGATGACTGGGCCACATCGAACGAATATCGACTTCGATCTCAGAGTTCACGCCATCAAGGTAATTCAGGCATCGGTTGCGCACAGCCGAACTGGTGGCGGGGCCGTCGAGCTCATAGACCGTCATCAAGCGCGCTGTTGCGTTGTCGATCTCGGCCGAATCCTTCATCGGCGTGCGAACCATCGCATGCCCAAAAAGCGTGCGCATGAGCTGTAGCAGCTCCTTCTGCATTGATTTGTTCTCATCGACTTTCGAAGCAACGAAGCGAAGAAACTTTAACTCCGGCGCGAGCCCACGCTCCGCAAGCTGCTCGATCGTTTCGTCCAACATCGAGAGGAATGCTGCTGTTGAAGAGAAATCCATAACGGTCGGCGGAACCGGCACCACCAACGAATTTGCCGCACGCAGCACAGATAGTGAAATCGCGCCAAGGGCCGGTGGAGGATCCATCACGACGACGTCGAAGCGATCCGAGATGCTTTCAATTCCTTCCTTCAACCGATCGAGAAGGGAGCCATTGCCCTGTGCCATCCGCGCTGCGAGCTCATATTCTGAATTGAACAGGCGAAGGTTGGCGGGGATCAGTTCCAAGCCATCGAAATGGGTTTTGCGGAGCGCATAATCGAGGGACGATCGTTCACCCTCGCGAAGGAACGGGTAAAGCGTATCATCTTCGGTCAGATCAAGATCGGGGACGTAGCCGAAAAGCGTGGTTGCCGACGCCTGGCTGTCGCAATCAACGAGCGCAACGCGGTATCCTCGAATGGCAAGATATTGGGCCAGATGGACCGCCAGAGTGGACTTGCCGACGCCGCCCTTGAAGTTCTGAACCGCTACGACGCAACAGGGATCGTCTGCGGTCCGATAGGGCCTCGTTCCAAAGACACCGCGCATGTCGTTGAGTTGCGCCAACGTATATCGCTCGCGCCTGTTGTTGTCGGTCCTCGCCGGCTCAGGAAGCCGCCCGTCCTTCTCGGCATCCCGTATCGCAGCTGGAGTTCGGCCCACAAGCTCCGCTGCCTTGCCAATCGTGAAAGTCGGTTCGCGGCGGTCATCGGCCCGGGCGCTACGCGCAGAATCCCGCAACTTTTCGAGCACTGACGATGTCCGACTGGCCAGCGTCGCGACTGATACCAAGCGCTCCGCTTCCTCAATTTGAAGTCCGTTAGACACATGCCCACCTTTCGCAATTGAGCGTGTGCTACACCCACTTGCGCTTTTGGGTCAAGAAATTCGCAATTTTCGAAAGTGGGTGGCTCAAATGGGGCTCAAATTGGCCAGACTCGGCTCCAACCTGACTCGGTGGGGGATGTCGAAATTGCACGCGTGCAATTTGCAGACATCATGGCCTGCCCCGACGATTAACCCAGCCCTCACAAAACCCCTTCCACGATGAAGCCAACTTTGCCCCACGGAGCTTTTCCAAACGCTCGCCCATCTGTGCGCGAAAACCATCGGCGATCATATCCACATCCCAACCGCCACCATATTGCCGACCGATCGAGAGGAATTCGGATTCTTTTTCCCCGTAGCGCAGCGATCCTCTCGGAAAGCTCGCCTCAGCGGGCTTTCCGCTTGCGACTGCCTTGCGCGGAGCCGGAATAGCCCCCTGCCCCGCCGCGATGGTTTCGACCGTCCCTTCCCGCCGCGCTTGCCGGCCCGCGGAATGACGATCCAGTTCGTCAACCGTCTCGATAACCTCAGGAGCACCCTTTGGCTCAAACCGGAACTCAAGCTCGGTAACCGTTCTACCCTGCCGAATTTCGCGCCACTCAACGCGGAAGTGCGCCAACTGGTCGATCTCTGATTTGGCTTTTTCAAGGACTTTGCGGCGAAGCTGGGCGAAGTCGGTGTACACTTCGGGGGGAATACCCAGGGCTGCCCTGAGCGCCTGCATATCGCCCCTCCAAGTTGCCTGACGACGATGCAACCGAAGCGCCCCCAGTTCATAAAGCTTCAGCGCGTAATTTGAACGGAAGCCAAGCACCGCTTGCCGATTGAGGACGGCATAGGTCTCTGACGCTTGGATGAGCTTGCGCGCATCGGGCGTGAACTCCCACTCGATCCAGCCTGCTTCGCCGCCTTCTTCCTCCGTTTCCTCACGTGACCGCGAGATCAGTGAGAACAAAAGCGTGGCCTTCTTGCCGCGCCAGGATTTGTCATCAACGGCGAAGAGCGTTCGGTGGAGTTCCTGGAGCATGTCGGTAATCCGCTCATTGCCCTTATGGCCCCGCCGAATGTCAGCCTTGCGGATTCGGTGTGGCCGGTCCTCCCAGGCGTCACCTCCGGCAGTCAAGATCATCAGTGCCAGTAACCGAGATGCAGTAAGGCTGAGCGATTCGCCTTTGACGAATTTGATTTCAATGATGCTGCCCGGTTTGGCGAATTCATCGCCTCCCTTCGCCTTCAGAGCTGCTGCAACGCGCATGGCGCGACCCGGAGATACTTCCTCCGGTGTCTCTTCAACAGCTACGGCTATTTGGCTAACTTCATTTTCCATGCCACATTGCGATCAGGACTTGGTTCTTGGGCCTTCATTGCTGCCTGACCTGACCTCATCAGTCAAGTCAGGTCAGGATAGAAATCTGACTACCCCCCCAAACGGTCAGGATCAAATTGCGGCAGTTTGGGTCGCCAAGGCGCGAAAACAGGCGAGTCGGCACACTCATGATCAAAATTGGAAATTGGCCTTGATTTCGACCTTCGCGGGATTCAGAAACTCACCTCGGCAGGCACGGAACACCCGTTTAATTGATTCCCCCAAGGAGTCAGGATGGCCCCGAACAGTCAGGTTAGTTCCCCCGGTGGGTCAGGCTTAAGCCCCCACTGGGTCAGGCAAACTCCCCCACGCGGTCAGCTAGGCAGTCGTAAACTATTGAAATATAGCTGCTTTGCGCGCCCTGAATCTGAATCTTTAGAATCATGAATCCTTCCGCTGCAAGCAGCGGCGTCTTTCAATTGATTTTTTGGAAGATCAGATACCGATTCGCGAGCATCGCCCACGTACTGCCCAGCAGGCAAGCACAGGACACTCCATTAACTACGGGGGAGGGTGAGGGGGTCTGGTTGAGATGGCATGTCAATTGTCCGCAACAAACCTTCGTCAGAACTGCGCGCTCTGGTTCATCACCTAGGGGGCGTTTGGTCCGGAGACTCAGCAAGCTGTCATTGCCCAGCCCATGCAGACAGAACCCCATCACTATCAATCCGTCAGGGCGACCGCGGAATACTCGTGACCTGCCACGCTGGTTGTGACAACCGAGATGTCATTCGCGCGATTTCGAGGATAGCGCAGCTGCCAAGGTTCGAACCCTCCGCAGTCGAACCCAATCGCCGACAAGCCGAAACCGCTCATCTTGCTATCTGGCAAGCTGGACGAGCAATTGAGGGCACGCTTGCCGAGCGTTACGTTCGCGACGTCCGCAATGTTTGGGCACCGCTCGAAGACCTGCGCTACCACCCGAGGTGCCCCAAAGGACCGGGAAGGCTCGCTCTCTTTGAGCCAGCGCTGCTTATCGCGATGCGAAAGGCCGGGGAGATAGCGGCGATCCAACGAGTCTTCCTCGATCCGCAAAGTGCGCAATATATCGAAAAGCGAGTGCTTGGTCAGGCTATCGGTGCAGCCTGGACGAACGGTCCCCCGGGAAAAACCATCGGCATATGCGAAGGCTTCGAGACCGCAGCTGCCTACACTTCGCTGACAGGCATCCAGACTTGGGCCAGCATGGGGGCCAGGCGCTTCCACCAGGTGCATATTCCAGTGCACGTCGAAACCCTGATCCTTCTGGCGGACAATGACGCCGAGGGCAGGCGCGCCCGCGCGCGCGCAGCCGAGACCTACCGCCGCCCTGGTCTCACCATCGAGACCGAATGGCCACCAGCGCGCATGAATGACTGGGCGCAACTTCTGAAGCGGTGAGGGGAGGGGGGCTGGAGCGGGTGTGCCGCTGATCGGCACGAGCTCAGGAGATCCCCGCATGACCACTACGCTTCCGCGCGCCAGCGCAATTCTCAGTGCTGCGCGCACACTTGCCGCCAAGCTTCTCCTCACTGTTCCAATCGATCGCGCCGCACTAAGCGAGGCCATGATCCAGAGCACTGGCGGCAGAGATGCGGCGGGGGCCTGGCAACAGCGCGATAGTTTCGAGGCGCTGGAGGTCGCACTGGCGATGGCGGTTCCCCGACTTGTGGGTCAAATGGAAGCTGGCGCCGCGATCCGCACGCTCGAAGCACTGACCAAGGATCTCCCGACCCATACTGTTCGCAGCGAGGCGCAGATCGCCTTCCAGCAGTTTTCCACTCCGCCCGCGCTGGCTTATCTCGCGGTTAATCTTGCACGGCTTTCGGTCGAAGACGTTTTTCTTGAGCCCAGCGCAGGGACCGGGATCATTGCCTCGCTTGCTCAGGGTCTGGCGAAGAGTTCCGTGCTCAACGAACTCGAACCCACCCGCGCGGATCTGCTGGAGGGGATCTTCCCTGAATCGCATGTGTTCCGGCACGATGGCGCCAAGCTTGGGGCTTTACTGTCGGGAAACACGCGGCCGAGTGTGATCGTCATGAACCCGCCGTTCTCGATCTCGCAATCGCGGGGCCAGGATCAGAACACTGCCGCCCGCCACTTGCGCGCGGCGATCGACCATCTCTTGCCCGGCGGGAGGGTCGTCGCGATCATGCCGGACTGGTTCTCTCCCTCGGCCAGCTGTGGCGAAGTCTTCCGACGCACGCTTGAGAGCGCGCGCGTTGTCCTGTCACTGCGGCTCGACAGGGGCGGCTATGCCAAGCACGGCACCGGCATCGCGGTTCGTATCCTGGTGATCGACAAGATTGCCGGCGAGATCGGTCTTTCAACCATCAACCGCGCGTCGGTCAGCGAACTCTATGCGGCGCTTCCCGCGATTCCGCCGCGCGCCGCACTACGCAAGGCCAGCGAGAGCGTCGCGCCGCGGCCAAAGCTCAGTCTGTTCCGCTCGGTCAGGACCGGCCCAGCGCGGCCAGTAATTGTCCGCGCAGCACAGACCAACGAGGTCCGGCCTGTCGCCTACGCGGTACTCGATGAACCCGCGGCCATGGGCGAACAGCGCGGCGTCTATGCCGACTATCGCCCCTCACGCGTCGTCATCCCGGAGGCGGGCGAACACCCGACCCATCTCGTCGAATCCGCCGCCATGGCCTCGATCGCCGCACCTCGGCCCGGCTACGTGCCCTGCCTACCCGAAAGGACGGTGACGGCACGTCTGCTCTCGGCTGCCCAGCTTGAAACCGTGATCTATGCCGGCGAAGCCTGGTCGCGCGATCTTCATGGCCGCTTCAGTCATCCATCCGGCGAAGTGGCGCTGAAGGAAGATCCGGACGGTCAGCTTTACCGTACCGGGTTCTTTCTGGGTGACGGAACCGGGGCGGGGAAGGGGAGGCAAGCGGCGGCCTGCATTCTTGACCAGTGGCTCAAGGGCAATCGCCGCCACATCTGGATTTCAAAGAACGCGCCGCTCCTCGAAGATGCGCAGCGCGACTGGACCGCGATAGGCGGGCTGCCGTCGGACATCCTCGAACTTGCGCGCTGGAAGATCGGCGAGAAGATCACTGCGCCCGAGGGCATTCTGTTCGTGCCTTACGGCACCTTGCGCAGCTCGCGCGTCGAAGACACACGACTTGACCAGATCGTGCGCTGGGCTGGTGAAGACTTCGAAGGCGTGATCGTATTCGACGAGGCCCATGAAATGGGCGGCGTGGCCGGCGGGGAAGGGGCGCTGGGGAAGAAGCAGGGCTCGCTGCAGGGTATCGCCGGTGTCCTGCTCCAGAACACGCTACCGCGCGCCCGGGTGCTCTATGCCTCGGCAACGGGAGCATCCGACGTCAACAACCTCGCCTATGCGGTCCGTCTCGGTCTGTGGGGGCCGGGCACGGCGTTCGCGGCCCGCGAACAGTTCATCAGCGAAATCCGCGACGGCGGAATTGCTGCGATGGAACTGGTTGCCCGCGATCTCAAGGCATCCGGCCTATACCTGGCCCGGGCACTGAGCTTCGCCGGGATCGAGTACGACATCCTGCGACATGACCTTACCCCGGAGCAGATCGCGATCTACGACACCTATTGCGAGGCCTGGACGAACATCCATCAGAACCTCGAGGCCGCACTCGAACTCACCGGCATCGTCGATGGTCTTGAGAACAGGACGCTCAACAGCGGCGCCAAGGCGGCGGCGCGCAGCCGGTTCGAGGGCACCAAGCAGCGCTTCTTTGCGCAAGTCCTGCTCAGCCTGAAGCTCCCCTCGATCTATCCCGCAATCGATGAGCATCTGGCCAGCGAGGAAAGCGTGGTCGTCCAGCTCGTCAGCACGGCGGAATCGATCCTCAACCGGCGTCTCAACGAACTGGACCCCGAGGAGCGTGAGGCGCTGGAACTGGACCTATCGCCACGCGAGGCGATCGTGGACTACCTCACCCGCGCCTTCCCGACCCGGCAGATGGAAGAATATGTCGACGAACTCGGCGATGTCCGCTCGCGCCCGATGTGGGACCAGGCCGGCAATCCGGTCCACAACCCTCAGGCCGAAGCCGCTCGAGAGCAACTCATCGAGCATATCTGTGCCATGCCGCCGATCCCGACCGCGCTCGATGCGCTACTTGTACACTACGGCGTGAGTGCGGTGGCCGAAGTCACCGGGCGCAGCAAACGCCTAGTACGCGATGGTTCGGGGCAACAACGCCTCGAAAGCCGCTCGCCCAGGACCAACCTTGCCGAGACCGCCGCGTTCATGACTGGCGCAAAGCGTATCCTCGTATTCTCGGATGCCGGCGGCACGGGGCGCAGCTACCACGCCAGCCTGGATGCGAAGAACCAGCAGCGCCGAGTCCACTTCCTGCTCGAACCAGGCTGGCGCGCGGACCGGGCCATCCAGGGCTTGGGGCGCACCCACCGGACCCACCAGGCCTGTCCGCCGCTGTTCCGGCCGGTCACGACCGACTGCAAGGGTGAGGCGCGGTTCACCAGCACGATTGCGCGGCGGCTCGACGCACTGGGCGCGCTCACCCGCGGCCAGCGCCAGACCGGCGGCCAGGGCATGTTCGAGTCCTCAGACAACCTCGAGAGCAGCTACGCCAAGCACGCCTTGCATGACTGGTACGGGTTGCTTGCAATGGGCAAACTCAAGAGCACCTCGCTCGCCGAGTTTCAGACAATGAGCGGGCTCGATCTCACCGATCAGGACGGTGTGCTGCGCGAGGACCTGCCGCCAATCCAGCGATGGCTCAACCGTATCCTCGCCATGAGGATCGCGGTGCAGAACGCCATCTTCGACGAGTTCCTGACCCTTGTCGAAACGCGCGTCGCGGCGGCGAAGGAGGCTGGCACCTTCGACATCGGAGTCGAGACCATCTCGGTCGAGGCTTGCCAGGTTCTGTCGGACACGGTGATCCGGACTGATCCCGTGACCGGCGCTACTTCGCACCTTCTAGAACTGTCGCTGACCCAGCGACGCAAGGTCCTCTCGCTCGAGCGGGTGCTCAAGTTGGCGTCTCACGAGGACAAACCGCTGTTCATGCGCAACGGCAAATCGGGGAAGGTTGCCCTGGCGATCCGTGCGCCCTCGCACATGGATGAAGAGGGCAATACCATTCGGCGCTACGAACTCGTTCGGCCGCTGCGCAGTGAGTACCTCCGCGCCGACCACCTCGATGAGTCAGCTTGGGAGACGGTGTCCAAGGCCAGGTTCCGTGCCCTGTGGGAAGAGGAATATGCAGCAGATGAAAGCCAGCTGGTCACGGAGACCGTTTACCTCGCGACCGGACTGCTCCTGCCGATCTGGGGCGCGCTTCCAAAGGAAGACCTCACGGTCAATCGTATCGTCGACAAGTCTGGCACCTCTTGGCTCGGTCGTCATGTCCACGATCTCTATGTCGACGCGACCCTCGAGAAGCTCGGGGTCAACCGCACGGTTCCGACCGATCCCGACAAGATCGCTGCCGCCGTCATGGGCGGCGGAACATGGAAGGCGCCGCACCCCCTCAATTTCACAATCCGCACGTCGCGGGTGAACGGTTCCCGCAGGATAGAGATCGTCGATGCCGAAGCCGCGCGCATTCCCGAACTCAAGGCGAAGGGCTGCTTCACCGAGATTATCGCCTACAAGACGCGCGTGTTCGTGCCTCTCGACCGGGCTGACGCGATCATCTCCGGTATTGCCGGGCAAGCGTGACCTGTTTGGCGTGCGCTAGGTGAGCCTGGCCGAAGGGATGTCCGACCAGCGCGTGGTAAAGCTCGGCGACAGGTTTTCGCGCCGCATGCGCCATTCGCCGCTCTTCTGTGCCAATCCCAACCTTGCCGTGCCGCGCCCATAGCGGGCGTTGATCTGATCGATCGCGCTCATGAGCCCATCGTCAGCTTCCTCGATCCTGTCGAACAGCGAGGCAGGGGAATCTCCCGGCATGCCGAGGTCGAGCAGCAGCACACCGGCCTTTCGCCAATCATAGCCTGCACTCCAGATACGGTCGAAGATCCGCAGCACGGTGGCCGAAATCTCGCGGGTATCCGACGTTGGCCGATGAAACGTCGCCGAGCCCGACAGCGACTTTTGCGGTGCGCCTTGGGCAAATGGATCGGTCCGGATGAACAACTGGACCGCGCCGGCCACCTGCCCGGCATGACGCACCTTTTCGGCGACCCTTTCGGAAAAACTCATCACGGCATCGTGAACCTGGCTCTTTTCGCGGATTGCTGCGCCGAAGGTTCGCGAGCAACAAGTCGTCTGTTTTGGCGAAGGCTGGTCTTCAAGGGCATGGCAAACGAAGCCGCGCAGTTCATGTACAGTGCGCAGGCCGACCACACCCATGCTCTGCCGGACCCAGCCATCGGGAGCGTTGGCGAATTCGTGGGCGGTGTGAATACCGCGCTCCTCAAGCATCACCGTCCAGCGCCTACCCACGCCCCAGACATCGCCGACCGGGGTTTTGCGCAAGGCAGCCTCGATCCAGGCCGGATGATGGACGAGATCGAGAACACCGCCCGCCTTGGCCGATTTCTTCGCCAACCGATTAGCGAGCTTGGCCAGAGTCTTGGTTGGCCCAACGCCGACCGACACCGGAATTCCAGTCCATCGTCTGGTCCTCTCGCGCAGGACTCGGCACCATTCGGTGAGACTTGGTACGGCCAATCGGTCGAGATCGAGGAAGCACTCGTCGATGCTGTAGATCTCGTGAGAGGGCGCGCTCGCACCCAGCACGGTCATCACGCGTTCGGAGATGTCGCCATAAAGCGCATAGTTCGACGAGCAGACGGCAATGTCATGTTCCTCGACCAGTTTTCGGATCTTGAACATGGGCGCGCCCATCGCGACGCCCAGCACCTTCGCCTCGTTTGAGCGGGCAATGACGCAGCCATCGTTATTAGAGAGGACCACCACTGGGCGCTCCCGCAGGCGGGGCTGGAACAGCCGCTCACAGGATGCATAGAAGTTGTTGCAGTCGACCAGCGCAAAGGTGGCCATCAGCGGCCGCAATGGCGCCGGATGCTCGTGGTGACGACGCCCCAGATCTCGCAGTCGTTTTCGCCAATGGGCAACGAGGGATAGTCCATATTCTCGGCTGCGAGATGCCACTGCCCGGCCACCTTTTTCAGGCGTTTGACGGTCAGGTCGCCGTGCAGAATGGCAATGACGATGTCGTCGGGCTGGGGGCTGATCCCGCGATCGATGACCAGCAGGTCGCCATCGAATATCCCCGCATCGCGCATGGATTCCCCGGCGGCGCGGACGAAAAACGTGGCCGCGGGCCTGCGGATCAGGTGCTCGTTGAGGTCGAGCTTGCCCTCGATGTGATCGTCCGCAGGGCTTGGAAAGCCGGCGGGAACCTGGGTTCCGAACAGCGGAATTTCGAGTTTGGGCGGGCAATCGACAAAGCTAAGCACGAGGCATGTTCCAGACGGAATGGGGAACATAAAAAGAACAGGTGCGGCGTGATTCGTCAACTGGTGCATCGGTCGCGAGCAGTCTCTGGCGTCAATAGAACCACTGGCGGGACTGTTCTGACTGGCCTAAATGCCGCGAATGTCGGCAATTAAAGATATCGCACACGTAGGAAAACTTGTTGCTGCTCAGCATGGCTGGGCTGCGGCGAAATCCTTCAAGGCCTATGAGATGACCGATACCGATCGCGAAGCCTTGTCTCAGTGCGCGATCGATTTGCTCAAAATATTCCCTGCCATCCCGGGAGCGTGCGCCCTGATGAGCGCCGCCCTGGCGGTCGGGCTCGAGCGGTGCATGGCGGCACCAATCCATGTGGTCGCGGGCACCTTGGTTGTGGACGGTGACCTGGTATTTGGGGATCGACAACCGTTCGACGGCCCGCAGGTCTTCAGCAAATCGAACCCGGATTGGGATGGCCACGTCTGGGTGATGATCGGGTCTTATGTCGTCGACATTTCGATCTTCCGCACCGCCTATTCGCGGCAAGGGCCAGCGCGGCTCGCCAAACATATCGACCTGACCTTCGGCCCAAACAAAGGCTTGTACGTCGATCGCTGGAAGCGGCCATCACAGCTCGGCCTGAGTTATGAGCCCCAGTACGTGTTCAGTGGGGATGAGGTGACCCGTCTGATGGGCGGCGCGTTTCACGTCATCCAGCAGGCGAAATCTGCATAGTTGAGACGACGGGGATGCCGGACGATCCGAAATGTCCGCTTTTGCCTAGCATTTGCCTAAATGCTGGACTGTCCGCTTACGACAACATTGCGGACAATGCCGCTCGTATCGCTTCAGCCCCATTTCAATTGGAATTGGGTTGAAGCCGATTGAATGGCCGGTTTTGGTAGGTTGGTGCTATGATCATCAGGCTTTGCGAGTCTTAAGTTGGCATGACAGGCAACCGGGTATGGCTCTCGATGTGCGAGTCTCTGGTCCCGCAGGCTTCGGCCATGGAATTTTTTACGCCTGTTTCACCTGAAAACTCCAGCAGTCTCGGAATGGCGCTGGTCGTGTCTTCCACCATGCCGCTGCTGTTGCTCAACGATCACCTGATTGTTCAAGCAGCCAGTGAGACGTTTTGCCGGGCCTTTGATTTGCGGATTGAAGCCGTGGTCGGGTTGTCACTGTTCGCGCTGGGCAGCGGTGAATGGGACAGGCCGCAACTGAGGTCCCTGCTTGAGGCAACCGCCAGCGGGCGCGCAGCTATCGACGCCTACGAATTTGTTCTGAAGCGCGAAGACCGGCCCGAACGCATTCTGATCTTGAATGCACACGCGCTGGACCACAACGAAAACGCTGCAATCCGGCTAGTCCTTGCTGTCTCCGATATCACGGCAATGCGCGATTCCGAGAGTGCGGTTCTCGCCCAAGTCCAGAAGAACGATTCGCTGATCCGCGAGAAGCAGGTCCTGCTGCAGGAATTGAACCACCGAGTCGCCAACAGCCTGCAGATTATCGCGAGCATCCTGATGCAGCGCGTGAAACGGTCCCAGTCAGAAGAAACCCGCGACCACCTGCGCGATGCCCACCACCGGGTCTTGTCGATTGCCACGCTGCAACGTTTGCTGGCTTCGAACGCGAACGCCGATGTTGCTCTTCTGCCATACCTAACAGACCTGTGCGCCAGCATTGGCGCATCAATGATAGCCGATCCAAGCAAATTGACCCTGAATGTCACAGCCGATGCCAGTTTGATGAGCCCGGATCAGTCGGTCAGCCTGGGGCTGATTGTCACGGAACTGGCGATCAATGCACTCAAGCACGCATTCCCCGATGCCGAGCAGGAACACTGTCACATCGACGTGGCCTTTGCCACCAAGACATCAGGTTGGGTCCTGACCGTATCTGACAATGGCTGCGGGATGCTGGACGATCCTGCCAAGACCAAGTCCGGCCTTGGCACCGGCATTGTCAATGCGCTCGCCGGGCAACTGGCGGCATCGGTGGTTGTCACCGATAACGAACCGGGAACCAATGTGACCGTGTCGCATGTCGCGGCCGGTGCAAAGGATAGCTCGAGCGCGCCTGGAACCACCGTTTCGAAGCTTTCCGTTGGTGCCTAGGTCCTTGGTGAAAATCACGTCGCTTCCACTCCAGGGTAATCTCGGCATGTACAGCTCTTGACGCCGAACCCCGCACCGAAATCCTTGATCAGATCGCTTTCGATGACGCATGCCGTCCTCTACGGACTTGGCGTCACGATTGGTGCCGGCATCTACGTGCTGGCCGGCGTTGCCGCTGGGCGCAGCGGCATGAATGCGCCTATTGCATTCATGATTGCGGCGCTGGCGATGGGATTCACCGCTGCCGCTTTTGCGGAACTCGGTACGCGCATGCCGATCAGCGCCAGCGAAGCCGCCTATGTTGAGGCAGCCTTCGATCGCAAATGGCTCGGCCTGATCGTCGGCCTGCTGGTGGTCGTGAACGCGACCATCACCGCTGCGACCATAAGTTCCGGAAGCGCTGGCTATATTGCCGTCTTCATCGACCTGCCCAGTGCCTGGATTATCGTCGGGGTGGTGCTCGCGATGGGCGCGGTAGCGTGCATGGGCACGGCTCAATCCATTGCTTTTGCCGGGGTCATGACGCTCGTCGAAATTGGCGGTCTGCTGCTGATTGTCGGGGCCGGACTCATGTCCGAGGACGCAGTTTTGACGCGGCTACCCGAAATGATGCCGGCCGGAGATCCCGATTCATGGATGGCGATTGGCGGGACGACCGTCATTGCGGTATTCGCCTTTATCGGCTTTGAGCATCTGGTCAACATCGCCGAGGAACTGAAAGAGCCAAGCCGAACGCTGCCACGCGCGCTGTTCCTGACGCTGGGTATCACGACGGTCCTGTACGTTCTCGTCATGTGGATTTCGATCGTAGTGGTACCGCCGCAAGAATTGGCCACTTCGCCTGCGCCGCTGGCGACCGTTTTCATGCGCCTTACCGGTTTTCCGCTGGTGACCATGAGTGCCATCGCGGTTGTCGCTACCCTCAACGGCATTGTCGTAAACATGATCATGATCGCCAGGGTGCTGTACGGGCTGTCCGCAAGAGGAAGCCTGCCGGTTGCCTTCGCCCGGTTGGGGGTACGAACCAGAACACCCCTGCTCGGGACGGCGGTTGGCGTTGGGGCCATACTGGCTCTTGCGGTGGCAATTCCACTTGGAGGCCTTGCCGACATTGCGGCGCGCGGAACGCTCCTGATTTTTGCGATTACGAATGCCGCGCTGATTCGCATCAAACTGCGGTGTCAGCCCGTTCCACCTGGCATCTTCGTCTGTCCGTTGTGGGTCGCCGTTGCAGGGTTGACCTCCAGTTTAGTACTCTTGGCCTTCGCCATCTTTGAGTAGGCGCGTTGAACTAAGGTCCCCACAAACATAGTTTAATTTACGGAGGCGTGAGGACTGCTTCTCACTCTAGAGCAGTCGACGGGCTGGCCACGTACAGGCCCGATTCCAGTCATCCAATGGGTGAGAAATAATGCTGAATGAACGACCGGTTCGAACAGCAAGACTTAGCGCTGCAAACGACAACTATTTCGGCGGGACCTGACACCTGAGCGAGGCTTCGGAACTACAGAACCTTATTTCTCACAACTGGTAGGCGGCGCGCAGCCTTGCGGCGAGGTCTTCTCGTGTCATGTTCACCTTGAATTGGCTGGGGTCGAAATCGACCTCGATCGCCGCGTTCTCGACAAAGGCCCGCATATCCTCCGCGACGGAAGGGGGCAGCGAATATCGAACCTCCTGGCTCAAAAGCTGCAAAAGCCGTGCGACGTCGTTGCGGTGCTTGCGGATGTTCTTTTCATCAACCTGCAAGCCTTCCTCGCGCTGGCGGGTGAGGTCGAGCCAGGCACGCGCCTTGAACGGGATGATCGCGGCCTCGTCAAGCACCGGGATACCGCCAGCCTCGCGCACCATCGACTTGAGAAATTCGTAGTAGCTCTCGTCGAGGAGGATGGCGGACAAGCTGGCGGCGGCCTCGTCGATCGGAAGCGGCGTCAGGTGGGCGTCGCCGCCAAGCGTCAAGCCTTCGGGCGCTCGGGAGAATAGCTCGAGCATGGCGGGATAGCCTTCCGCCTTTGGCTTCTGGAAGCGGTAAAGGACCTTCGCGCCTTCGCTGCTCTCCCTGATCTCGTAATCGCCCTCCTCGACAAAAGCCCAGAAGCGCGCGGCGAAGGCGCTGTCCAGCGCTTCGACCACCAGGACGATATCGAGATCCTTGGTGGCGCGGAAGTCCAGCCCGACCTCGTCCATGATCAATTCGCAGGCCGCCCCTCCGATCAGCACATATTGATGCTCGTGGCCCGCAAAATGCGCCCGAAAGCGATCGACCCCGATCACCATGTAAATGTCTCCAACAATTCTTCCGCCGCTTGCGCAACGCGTTCGTCCGGGTTGTCCCTGACGCTGAGGTACAGCGAGAGGCGATCGACAACGCCATTGCTGGCGAGAATTCGGGGGTCGTAGGTCCATGTCTGAACCTCGACGCGCTCGTCATCGAATGCCGTCGCGGGCCTCAAGGACTGCGATGCCTGCAGGTGCTTCCAGCTGGCAGCCAGAACTGCCCGCGTCTCGACGCGCGGCGGAGCCAGCATGGTGTAGCGGGCAAGTGCCGTTGTCCCGGCAAGTGGACCGATCTCTTCGCCATCCGGAGCGCAAACCTCCCGAACCTTGCGCACCGGCGACTGGAGCTGCGCCTGGACCGTGTCCCAAAGCTCGCGGCCACGAAGGGCCATGTGCAGACGGCGCTGCCGACCGACATGGTGTGCCTTCGCTAGCTGGAGCGCCTCCAGCTCATCCAGAGTGCGGCTGATGCTCATGATCGAGACACGCAGTTCGTCTGCAAGTTCGGTCAGGTTCAGGCCGTCCAGGGTGCGACCCTGCAGGATTGCCAACAGCAGAAATTGCGTGGTCGGGCTGATCTGTTCGGCGTGAACTATCGCGAATGCAGGTGCGCGCTCGCGCAGGTCGAGGAACGCTTCGGGGACATAGAGCTGCGCGCCCGGCGCGATGAAGCCGATCTTGCGCTCCGTCATCTGACGGCGGATCGCGCTCGGCACGCGGCCCAACAGCAGAAGCACCAGGTCGCCCCCGAGTTGGTGGCGAACCATCTCTCGGTGCTTCAGGTACTGCGCGGTGGTGCCAGATCCGGTCGGCAGGTTCTCACGGAGGGCCATAAGCAGCAGTGCGCGGCCGTCCAGCGAGCCTTGCCAGATCGCGTAACGGTCGAGGATGAAGTGCGGTAGATTGGTGGGTGCCACTGGCACGAGGCCAAGCCGCTGTCCGAAAGCGGCCTCAACATATGCTTCAGCAGCATCCGCGAGCGCTTCCAACCGCGCTTCAGGAACTCTTTCTAACACCATGCATCCTATTTAACATTACTAGTGTTAAAAGTCCATTGCGATGTTAGACTGCTTGTAAGCGGCGCGTTCGCTGCCTCTTCATGAGGCATAAATCCAGCATTTATGCCTCACGGGAGCGAGCAAGAAGCCTTTTGCGTCCGCAGTTGTCGCAGGGAACCCGAACAACCCTGAAACTGTGAGGGGAGGGGGGCTGGAAGGGGCGAGCCGAAGGGCTCGGCCAAGTCCGGCTTTCAGGAGCACCCCCATGAACGATATCGAGATGATCCCGCTCGGCAAGCTGCGCTTGTCCGATGCCAATGTGCGCAAGAACGACAGCAACCTCTTCATCGAGGAACTCGCCGCCAACATCGAGGCAAAGGGCCTTCTCCAGAACCTGATCGTGGCGCCGGCCAAGAAGCGTGGCATGTTCGACGTGACCGCCGGTGGTCGCCGGCTGCGCGCACTCAACTTTCTCCTCGAGGCTGGCAAGCTCGCCAAGGATTACCCCGTTACCTGCCGCGTTCTCGACATCGACGCGGCTGAACAGTCCGAGCTATCACTCATCGAGAACGTCATCCGGCTCGACATGACGCCGACCGACGAGATCCGCGCTTACAAGCACTTCGTCAACGAGGGCAGCGACCTCGATGCGATCGCCAAGCGGTTCGGCCGCACCCGCCGGTTCATCGAAGGCCGCTTGCGGCTTGCCGACCTTGCCGATCCGATCTTTGCGGCGCTCGAAGAGGGCAAGATCACCCTTGACGTCGCCAAGGCCTACGCGACGACGCCCAATCATGATCGCCAGATGATGGTCTGGAACGAACTGTCGAATAGCTGGCAGGGCAACCAGCCCGATTCCATCCGCCGGATGATCACCCACAGCGCGATCCGTTCGTCCTCGCCAATGGCCCAGCTCGCGAGCGAAGCCGAATACCTCGCCGCAGGCGGCAAGATCGAGCGCGACCTCTTCACCGAGGACGGCGGCGAGACCTGGATCGACGCAGAGATTGCGCAGCGTATCGCCGGCGAGAAGCTCCAGGCCTTCGCAACCGAAGTTGCCGCGACCTCCGGTTATGCCTGGGTCCGTCCGATCCTTGAGACGCGCATCACCTACAGCGCTACCGAAGATCTCCATCAGGTCCATCTCGAGCCCGCTCCGCTTTCGGAGGATGAGCAAGCTGAAGCCGATCGCCTGCTCGAGACGATTTCGTCGCTCGAAGCGGAAAGTGAAGCGCTCGACGACGACGACGAAGCGGCCGCTGCCGATTTCCAGGCACGCTGGGATGCCGCAACCAACGCCTATGACGCGCTCCATGACAAGCCGCCTGTCATCCCCGAGGAAATGAAGGCCAATCTGGGCTGCTTCGTCATCATCGGAGCCGATGGCCAGCCCGCCGTCGCCAGCGGCCTCTACAGCGACAAACCGCTCGAACGGCGCAAGGGGCGCGGGTCCGACGCGGGCGAGGGTGCCAGCGGAGCAGGGGAGGGGGGCAGCGCCGCTTCGGCGCCCAAGCCGCTATCGCAGAAGCTGGTCGAGGAGCTCGCCGTGCAGCGCCGCGACATCCTGGCGATCAACCTTGCATCGAACCCGGCCATCGCGCTCGACTACCTGATCTTCGCGATTGCCGACTCCCGCGCACTTTATAGCGCACAGGCTCTCGGCACGACGATCCGCGCGCCATCACCCTCACTCTACCTCGCCAACTATCCGGAAAATCCTGCGCATACGCTGATGGCCGATATGCGCGAGACGCTCGACCTGTCGTGGACCGAACATCACCGCACGGTCGACCGGTTCTCGGCGTTCAGTGCGCTCGACGATGATGCCAAGGCCAGCTGGCTAGCCTGGTGCATGGCCAAGACGCTGGAAGCCAGCATGGGGATCGACAAGAAAGCCGGTCAGTCCGGCCCCGAGCCGATCGATCTTCACGATCATCTTGCCGCGCTGATGGGAATCAATGTCGCCAGCCACTGGCGTCCTACCTCAGCCAATTACTTCGACCGCGTGAGCAAGCAGGCGCTGCTCGCGCACGTGACCGAAGTCGGCGGCCCGACCATGGCGGCGAGCTTCATGGGATCGAAGAAGGGTGACCTCTCGGCATCCTGCGAGAAGCTGTTCGCGGGCGAAACCATCGTCGCTCCCGAGGTCAAGGAAGCCGCTCTCGCCTGGGTGCCCGAGGCCATGCGCTTCCGAGTGCTCGCCGCGAGCGAGCCTGATGACGAAGCGCCGGTCGAGCACGAACCAGACAGCGATGCGGGCGACCTCGAACCTGCCGAAGAACAGGACGCCCAAGCCGACGAGACCGTCGACGCCTGACCAGCCTTGCCGGCACGCTGCCCGCGCATCCGTTGCGATCTGCGGCAGCGTGCCGGTCCATCCAGGAACCACCTCATGACCATGATCACCAAGCTGCGCGCCCGGGTCTCCCCCGAGGCGATCTCGAAGGTCACCCGGATCTTCAACGGGACCCTCGACGACATCTTCAACGAACTCTTCCAGAATGCCCGCCGCGCAGGCGCGGGCCGCATCACCGTCACCGCCGATCACACGGCGGACGCATGCCTCATCACGGTGAGCGATGACGGCGCCGGGATCGCCGACTCGGTCGACCTCCTCTCGCTCGGGGCATCCGATTGGCCCGACGAGTGCCGTGCCCGCGAAGACCCGGCAGGCATGGGCTTCTTCAGCCTTGCTGGCCGCGACACCGTGGTCAGTTCGCGGAGCGCGGACGGCGCGTTCTCGCTGGCGATCACGGGCGATGCCTGGACCGGCGAGGCCGACATCGATGTGCTGCCCTTCGACGGGCCGCGCGGCACGACAATCGCCTTCCGGTTCGATCCGCAGCCTGACGGCAAGCTCGAACGCTGCGTCGAGGCAGCCGCCCGGTTCCTGCCGCTCTCGGTCAGTTACAATGGCAAGGACCTCGCCCGCGCCGATTTCCTCGCCGACGCGCACAAGGTCATCGAGCGGGAGGGGTTCCGGATCGGCGTGTTCCGCGACCGGCACTCGCCGCACGTGGCGACGCTCAACTTCCACGGCGTGACCCTCAAACACGCCTTCCCGGTCGTAAAGGAAGTCCATCACACCCAGTGGTCCGTGCAGGTCGACGTCATCGACGCGCCCGATCTCGTCTTGGTGCTGCCCGCCCGCAAGGAAATCTACCGCAACGCCGCGCTCGACCGGCTCGTGGCACTCTGCCGCGAGGCAATCTTTTTGGTCATCCGCGAGGAACCGTTCCACCGCCTGAGCTTCGAGAACTGGATCGAAGCGAGCTTGTATCACGACGACTTCCCGCAGGCGGCGCGGCAATTACCGCTGTGGTACCCGACGCTCGCCCGCGACAGCTACCGCGAGGTGCCGCGGTTTGCCGACCTCGAGCCTGGCGCGGCGATCTACGATGACACCGACTCCTTCGATGCGGTCACCTTCGGCCGCGCTTTGCGGCGCTCGAACTGCGGCGAGATGCACTGTCTGGGCGGCCCTGAGCCGCGTGCCTTCTACGAGCCGATCACCAATTTCATCGGCTATCGCTGGTACGATGCCCTCCCGGCCTTCGTGCGCACCGGGGAGTGCTTCACCTTCGATGGCGGCGCGCCCGCAGACGAAGCCGACGCGGTCACCCTGCGCCCCGACGCGATCACGATCGAACTGACCGACCAGCACGACCGGCGGCTCGATCTCGAGACCGATTTTGCGATTCTAGACGACCCTGACTCCTGGGGCGATCCCGACTGCGCGCGCATTGCACTGACGCGGACCACCGCGCTTGGCCCGGACGACCTCACCGATCTCATCATCGATGCGGTGTTCTCGCCCTCGGACGATTCCGACGCGGACAGCTACGATACCCAGGAAACTCGCTTCCGCCACGATGCTGCGGTGCGCGCCCATGCCATCCTCGAAGGCGAGGACGCTGCCATCCTTGCTGGCATCCGCATGGCCTTCGCCGACCGTGTAGCCTGGCGCATCCCGCACGGACGGACACTGCGTCTTAGCTGGTCGAGCACCGCTTCCGACCTTTCGCTCGATCTCGCGCAGGAGGGCTCGGCGCAATGACCCGCCATCCAAAACCCGACGTCGCGCAGGTCATCACCGACCTGATTCTTGAGAAAATCGCCGCTGGCACCGCCCCCTGGCTCAAGCCCTGGACATCGACAAGCACACGGCCGCTCCGCCACAACGGGGTTCCCTATTCGGGGATCAACACGTTCTTCCTCTGGGCCGTCGCCGAAAGCCAGGGTTACGCCAGCCCCTACTGGATGACTTTCAGGCAGGCTGCCGAACTTGGCGCCCATGTCCGCAAGGGCGAGAGCGGATCGTTC
Source organism: Novosphingobium sp. CECT 9465 (assembly GCF_920987055.1). Taxonomy (NCBI): domain Bacteria; kingdom Pseudomonadati; phylum Pseudomonadota; class Alphaproteobacteria; order Sphingomonadales; family Sphingomonadaceae; genus Novosphingobium; species Novosphingobium sp. CECT 9465. Next base: position 215,007 of record NZ_CAKLBX010000003.1, on the reverse strand, counting down.
AGCGTGTTCTACAGCTCGGCCCGCAAGACCGACACCGATCGCCAAACCGGTGAAACGACCGAAAAGACCGTCCGCTTCATGAAGTGGAACCACGTCTTCAACGCCTCGCAGATCGAAGGCCTGCCCATGCACTACTATCCCGAGCCACTCGACCCCAAGGCGATCGGAGAACTCTCGGCAGGGGTTCAGGGCTTTCTCGACGCGATCCCGATCCGCGTGATTCATGGCGGCAACAGCGCGCATTACACACCCAGCACCGACACCGTGACCCTGCCGCACCGCCAAGCGTTCCATTCGATCGAAGCTTACTTCTCGACCCCTACCATGAGCTTGGTCATGCCACAGGGAGTGCCAAGCGGCTGAACCGCCAGTTCGGCAAGCGGTTTGGGGATGACGCTTACGCTTTCGAAGAAATCGTGGCCAGCCTGACCCAAGCAACGCTCTGCGCTGAATATGGCCTCCCCAACGAGGTCCACGATAGCCATGCCTCTTACATCCATCACTGGATGAAGATCCTGCGCGGCGACAAGACCGCGATCCTGCACGCGGCGGCCAAGGCGGAACAGGCGGTCAAATGGTTGCGCCAGTTTGACCCTGCCCTTGGCGGCGAGCTCAAGGAGGCGGCCTGACGGCAACGCGAGTGCGGCTCCTCGAGCCCGCTCGCATGCGAAGCGGGAAGGGGAGGGGGTGGGAGCCTGATGCGCCAGGGGGCGCAAAGGGAGACTTCGCCGATGAACTACGATCTCGACTTCCGCTATCGCCGTGCCCTGCAGCCCGACGCGCTGGCGACCATTCCGACCGCGACCCAAGCCGTCGTCGATGCCATGCAGGACGCGCGTAATGCCGGGATCGACCCGGCCCGCGATCCCGCGACCATCTTGCTCGCCCGCCATGTCGGACGCATTGCGCTGGGCTACGCACCTGATGTGACCTTCGCCGAGGATGTGCCACTGCGCCGCCAGTGCCTCGCCAAGATCGATGAACTCAAGTCGAAACCGGCTCTCGTCGCTCTTGCTCGCCGCGGGATCGGTTATGATCCTGAAGCCAAGCGCGCCTTCCATCGTGAAGCGCGCTCGGCGCTGCGGGTGGCGGCGCGCCATCTTGGGCTGGAGCCCGACCAGTACGACCTGCGCGGCAATTTTGCCGGTCCAGCGGTTTCGGGCGAAATCACGCTCCATGGCGACGAGATCTACGTGCAGGTCTCGATCCCCTGCATCCGTCCTGGCCGGGAGGTGATGTTTCGTCGCTGCAAGGGCCGTCAGGACTATCTCGGGGACCGCAACCACTTCTGTGACATTGCCGTGCTCGCCGCGCCGCAGAGTTTCCGCGCGCTCGTCGTCCGCGAGACCGGCCTTTCCATCAATCCGCGCCAACAGGCGCTCGTCTAGGAGACAAGCCCATGGGTTGGCTGTTCTTGTCTCGCGGCGGCATGGCTCCGTTCGCCACGCCAAAAGCCTATCTCGACAATCAATGCACCTACCCGCCCGACCCCGAGAAAGGGCGGGCGACGGGCCTCCGGGTCCTTAAGTCGACCGTTCGCTCGGGCGCCTATTATGCAGCTTGCCAGAGCTACGATTCCGAGAGTCCGCGCGAGATTTTCGCCATCATCTGTTTGGTGAAGTGGAATCCCGGCGCACGGAGCGGAGAGGAGTTCGGCTACAAGGACATGAGCGAAACCATGGGGCCATACAACTATGACTGTCCGGCCTCGATCCTCGACTTGCTGGGGCCACCCGGCAACGAATATGCCGCCCAGTGGCGAGAGCACTGCCGCCAGCGCCTCGCGTTGACTTCGCGCCGCAAGCCGGCGCCGGGTGACATGCTGGTGCTCGCCGAGCCGCTGACGTTTACCGATGGGCACAGCGAAAGGAGTTTTCGGGTGGTCCAGTCGGGCAGGAAGACCATCCTGCGCCGCGTTGGCGATGGGGTCGGCGTGAAGATCAGCAAGCTGATGAGCCGTGCCTGGACGATCGTTCCGCCATCGGCGGCGCCGTGACCCGGCATCAAGTGAGCAGCGCCATGACCGAACCCGCCCCTCCTGCGTGCTCGTCCAAGCGCGCGCGCCTCTGCAGCATCGAAAACGCCAACCGGATTGCAACCAAAGTCGCCGAGCATGTCCAGAGCGATACCGCCGTGGTGAAGACCGGCAATCCCCTGCAGCCGTTCCGCGTGGTCCTGGCGAGCAAGGCGGCACCGGGCCGCACCGTCTCGCGGGTCCTCACCTGCAATGACGATGACCCTTGAAGGTCAGTAAGGCTCAGGGCCCCGCTCGACGTACCACGATTGCCCCAATTCGAAATCGGGGCTGGCCGACACGAGCGGGCCGTCCGGGGCTTCGGCGACATAAGGCGAAACCAGATCCTTGCGCCGAACGCGTGAGCGGCTGAGCCAGGCTGCGGTGCGCCCGCGCGCCTTGAGGAGCGTTAGTAACCAATCCATCGCCTCGGCCATCTCGACCACGCCGCGCCCAGCGAGGCAGTAGTAGATCGCCCGCTGGAAATCGTCACACTGGGTGCTGAGGATCCCGGCGAGCTTTGCACGCCCGCCGGGCGCATTTTCATGCACGAGTGACACCGCTTCGCGCAATTCTCGCACCGACAGGTAAGCATCGTCCACGCTGACCCCGATGCATAGCGCCGCGATCGCCCGTCGCACCGGCTGCAGGTTCATGTCGCATGAGGCATCGCGAAGCACGATGTCGAGATCGAAACGGTCGAGGTGGCTGGAAGCGGGCATGGAGAGATCCTTTCCGAAAGAACGTAGCGTGAACGCTCAGGCCCCGTCAACCTGACAGCGGAGGGGAGGGGGCAGTCGGCGGGGGATCAATTTTGAAAGGAAGAACCCATGACCCAGCTTGCTCAATCCACGCCGCCTGCCGTTGACCACAGTGCCGAGATTGCCCGGCTCAACGACGCTGCCCGCGCAGGTTCATTGCCCACCTCGCGCACTATTTTCACCCGTGCCCTTGCAGATATCCTCGCGGGTGATGCGGACGATCCCGGCACCCGCCAGCTCAATCTGATGCTGGGCCAGCGTGCCATTCGCAAACTCATCAACGAGACCCCGATCGAACCCGGTAACGACCCGCATGGCGAGCGCGATTTTGGCGTGGTCGAATTCCAGGGGCACAAGATCTTCTGGAAGGTCGACGTCTATGCGAACGACGGGACATTTTTGTGGGGTTCGGAAACGCCGTGGGATGCAGAGCAGAGCTTCCGCATCGTCACCATCATGCTCGCGAGCGATTGGTGACGTGATGAGCCGGTATTCGCTAATGCCGCTGCCGTACCGTGCTGACCTGTTCGAGGTTGCGGTGGGCTGGGATTCCGGGCTCGACACCTACTTCATCACGGTGTTCGGGACGCCGGTGATTCAGCGAGAGCCCGAAGTGCGGCTCTGGCGAGGTAATGTCTGGCGCGATCTTGTCGCAGCGCAAGAACTCGTCGCGATCGCCGGGCAGTATGCGGAGGTCCCGGCCGACCTTACTACCAAGCTTGAGGAAGATCGGATCGCTGCTCCTCACCAGCTTCGGCAGCCGATCAACCGGCTGATCTCGCAGCTCCTGGGCCGCGTTCCCGAAAAGTAGCCGCACCGCACACTCTCCCTCAGCAAAGTATGCCCAGCCTCGCTTGCCAAACCAACTCGGCGCGCTACCGTGAAACGCATGAGGGAACCCGCTGAAATTGATAAATTCATCGCCGACTGGCGCGATACTGGCGGTAGTGAACTCGCCAATACGCAAAGCTTCATCAATGGGCTGTGTCATCTTCTTGGCGTTGACGCGCCCTCGGGAAGTCGCACCGACGATGCCCACAACGATTACGTGTTCGAACGCCGGGTCTTCCAGGACAACGGCGATGGTACCGAGAGCTTCGGCCGGATCGATTGCTACAAGCGCGACTGCTTCATTCTCGAAGCCAAGCAGGGTAGCGAGGCTGACCGGGCCGCGGCTAGCAAGGGTGAGGACGACCTTGACATCTTTGGACAGACCGCGAGCGTACGGGTCAAGCGCGGCACCGCCCGACGCGGTACGCCCGGTTGGGCGAAGGCGATGGTCCAGGCTAAGGGGCAAGCCGAACGTTATGCCAAGGCGCTCCCCGTCGCGCATGGTTGGCCGCCATTCCTGCTGGTGGCCGACATCGGCTATTGCATCGAGGTCTATGCCGATTTCACGGGCACCGGGAAGGCTTATGCTCAATTCCCTGACCGGTCGCGCTACCGTATCATGCTTGAGGACCTGCGCGACGAAGATGTCCGCAAACGCCTCCGCGCGATCTGGACCGAGCCCAAGGCGCTCGATCCCGCGATCCAGTCAGCCAAGGTCACGCGCGAAATCGCCGATCTCCTCGCCAAGGTTTCGCGCCGCCTTGAGGCACGCGGCTACAATGCCGAGAACGTCAGCGGCTTCTTGATGCGCGTGCTATTCACGATGTTCGCGGAAGACACCAAGGTACTGCTGCCCGAAAACAGCTTCAAGACCCTGCTGCGCGAACACATTGGCAACCCGCAGATGCTCCACCATTCTCTCACTGCCCTGTGGAAGGCGATGGACAAGGGCGAGTTCGCGCCCGCACTGCGCATGCAGGTCAAACGCTTCAACGGCTACCTGTTCAAGGATACCGGCGCGCCCGAGCTCGACGGCGAAGAGCTGCAGGTGCTTATCGAGGCGGCGGACAAGGATTGGACCGAGGTCGAGCCCGCAATTTTCGGCACCTTGCTCGAACGTGCGCTCAACCCGAAAGAGCGCGCCAAGCTGGGCGCGCACTACACCCCGCGCGCCTATGTCGAGCGGCTGATCGGCCCGACTATCATGGAGCCGCTGCGCGCCGACTGGAACGGCATCCGCGTCGCCGCCTCCGAACTCATCGGCGAAGGCAAGGCTGCCGAGGCCAAGGCTTTTGTCGAAGCATTCCATGCCCGCCTTGCGCAGACCCGGGTTCTCGATCCCGCCTGTGGCACCGGCAACTTCCTCTACGTCGCCATGGCGCGGATGAAGGAACTGGAAGGCGAAGTGGTCGATCTGCTGGTCGAACTGGGCGATCAACAATACGTCGCCGAGCTGACCGGTCACACCATCACGCCTGAAAACTTCCTTGGGATCGAGCTGAACCCGCGCGCCGCCGCGATTGCGCAGCTGGTGCTGTGGATCGGCTACCTGCAATGGCATTTCCGCGTGAACGGCAAGACCCACGCCCCGCCAGAACCGATCCTGCGCGATGTGCGCACCATCGAGAATCGCGATGCCCTGATCGATTATGACAGCCGCGTGCTGGAGTTGGACGAACATGGCAAGCCCGTATCGCGCTGGGATGGCGAGACGATGAAGCCGCATCCTGTCACCGGAAAGCCTGTTCCCGATGAGGACGCACGGACAGAGGTCTGTCGCTATGTGAAGCCGCGCGCCGCGACGTGGCCTAAGGCGGACTTCATCGTCGGAAACCCGCCATTCATTGGCGGGAAGGACGTGCGCGACCGTTTGGGCGATGGCTATTTTGAGGCACTGTTCGCCACCACCGATGTTCCTGAAAGTGCCGACTTCGTGATGCACTGGTGGGACAAGGCAGCACTTGCCGTGCGCAAGGGGGGAACCCGCCGTTTCGGCTTCGTCACAACCAATTCGATCACCCAGGTATTCAGCCGCAGGGTGATCGCGAAGCATCTCGACGCCAAGGATCGCGTCAGTCTGCTGTTCGCCATTCCCAATCATCCGTGGGTAGATGAAAAGGACGGTGCCGCAGTGCGTATCGCCATGACCGTTGCGATGAAGGGCAAGGCGGCGGGGCAGCATTGGGCAGTCATTGATGAGAGCAATGCGCCCGATCAGATCACTTTCGCCGAACAGGTTGGCGCGATCAACAGTGATCTGCGAACCGGTGCGGACGTTACGACGACGGTGGCGCTCATGGCCAACGACGGCATTTGTTCGCCCGGGGTGAAACTACATGGCGACGGTTTCATAGTCACCGCACAACAAGCCGAGGCCTTGTCGCAGGTTCAATTCACCATCGCGCAACCACCATACATTCGAACGGGGGTTGGCGATGGCGAGGCGGTGATTTTTGATTATCGCAATGGCCGCGATCTGGCATCACGGTCGCGTGGTGTGAAGGTGATCGATCTGTATGGGCTTTCCGAGACGGAAGTGCGGGATCGGCATCCAGCTGTCTATCAGCATCTTGCGAATGTTGTTCGCCCGCAGCGCGATGGGCAGGCTGCAAAAAGTAAAACAGCGGACGCACAGCAATACGCTGAAAAGTGGTGGTTGTTCGGGAAACCTCGCCCCGATCTTCGTAGGGCATTGCGCGGCCTGAACCGCTACATCGCCACCATCGAGACGGCAAAACACCGGGTGTTCCAGTTCCTTCCGATGTCGATATTGCCGGACAACAAACTCGCCACCATCGCGCTCGACGATGCCTATGCTCTTGGGGTTCTTTCGAGCCGTCTCCACGTGCCCTGGGCTATTGCGAGTGGCGGCAGACTGGGGATGGGCGATGACCCGGTTTACGTGAAATCGCGCTGCTTCGATCCCTTCCCATTCCCCGCCGATGTCTCCGAGCCGCTCAAGGACAAAATCCGCGCCGAAGCCGAAGCGCTCGACGCGCTGCGCAAGCGGGTGCTGGCGAGCCATGACGACCTGACCCTTACCAAGCTCTACAACGTCCTCGAGGCGCTTCGCGAAGGACGTTCGCTATCCGACACCGAGCGCGACATGCATGATCGGGGCCTCGTCACCCTGATCCGCCAGCACCACGATTGCCTAGATACCCTTGTGGCACAGGCCTATGGTTGGCCCGCTGACATCTCCGACGAGGAAATCCTCACCCGGCTAGTCGCGTTCAACAAGGAACGCGCCGCAGAGGAGGCCAAGGGCCTGATCCGCTGGCTGCGCCCGGAATATCAGGCCCCAGACTACACGGCGCCGGTCAACCAGAAACTTGACCTTGGCGAGGCGGCAAACGTGCTGCCGGACAATATCATCCCCTGGCCCGCCTCGCTCCCCGAACAGGTCAGCGCCGTGCAAGGTATCCTCGCGGCATCCGCCACCCCGCTCGGCCCCCACGATGTCGCCCGCGCCTTCAAGGGCAAACGCGCCGCCACGGTCCGGCCCGTACTCGATGCCCTAACCGGTATCGGAATGGCCCGTCGCCTGAAGGATGGCCGATACGCAGCATAGTTTCGTGGCGTTTGCCGCTGAGGTGTCACCCGGTCATTAATCGTCGACAGAGCCGACATTCAGCGCTTCATCTGAACATCCTGAATGCGGGCCTCAATTCACCGGGCTGTGGGGGAGACTGAACGACCAACATTGGAGTTTGCTGACTGACCGTTTGGCTCTAGCGGATTGACGATCATTCACATGAAAAAACGGAACTGATAAGTACCCCTGCCCAACCCGGGCATTCGTTTGATCACTTGAGCCAAGGTTTTCGCATAACTCATTGTGACAGGCAGAGGGTCATAAAGACCATCGTTGTTCCAGTTCATTTTCGACAGTGCGAGGGCTGCGCGCGCCGTATCATCCCACGATCCATGCCCAGCGTGTCGTACCAATCGCAACGGTCGCGGAGTGCCCTTGCCTCCTTGAAAATAGGGACGGCGCCCAAAGCCGTCCACAGCCCCGTGCATCCAGAGCAGTGCATCCTTGCCGCTGAGGCCGAGCAGCGTCCCGCGCTTCACCGGGTAGCCATCAGCTTGTGATTTCTCGGGATCGTTGCGATCCTGTTCCCACCGTGCTGCCTGCCAGCCGTTGTCCTCGACAATCTGGATGAGATCGACCGCCTCGATATGCTTCAAGGCCTCGAAACAGCCTTCGATTTCGGCTTCCTTGAACTCGGTCGACTTGTGGATCATCACGCGGGTCGGCGGTCGACCACCATGGCGTCGACGATACAGGTCCAGAGAACGGGTAATGACCCGGAACATCTCGGTATGGGAGAGAAAAGGGTTCTCCCGCTGCACGTTCACATCTCCCGTGTCATAGGCGATGAATTCCAGACCGGCGCCGTCGGCATCAAAGACCTGGCTGCAACAGGTCACGAAACGGGCAAGCTCTGAACCGACGGGTCGGAGCGCATAGGAAATGCCGATATAGGCCGTGTCCGGATCCACGTCGGCCAGCTTCCAGGGAACTCCGCCAGCCTTGGCGTAAAGCGCAAGACCTATACGCCACATGACGCTCGCCCGGCACCGATAGGACAGCGCACTGTCTTCCCGAACGATCTGGATGGGCAGTTGCCGGGCGGCAGTGAAAGCCTTGAGCTGATGGTGCAGATCGAAATCATCAGTTCCGTAAAAGCCGGAAGACCAGCGTTCAGGCAGATAGATAAAAAGCACGTCAAAGTCCGCGCGGTTGGCGTCGAGCAGCTGGATGGAGCGGATGAGCCGCTCGGCAAGCAACAGGCCCGGTGCGGCGCTGTCCTTTAATTCCTCATCCAGCTGTGCATCGAGTTCTCGCCGGCAATGCCCTGCGGCAGGAGCGAGGCGCGTCTGGAAGACGCTGTTGAAGCTAGCCCAATCCGGGAGATAATCGGTTCTTTCCTGCGGCCTTGCAGGCTTATTAAGTTCCCGAAGGAACTCGAAGAGACGTTGTGATTCCCCGGCAGGCGACAACGTCGCTACACGGATCGGTGACGGCGTGAACATGCTTGAATAAGGCCCGAACCGTGCCAAACCGCGCAAAGGATGGATGTCCCGATCGCTTGGGCGATCCGGATGGAACAGGAGTTGAGGCTCGGGAAGCCTGACATGATGCTGCAGCTGGCCGGTCATGGCTTGGCTGCCCAGGAGAAAGCCGACTGGCGATCGACGTCGAAAGTCGCATCAAGACCGTCGCCGATGGCAAGGGCACGCAGATTCTGGCCAGCGAACCGACGCGACCAGTAGTTGATCAGTTTGTCGAGCATCTGATTATAGCGGCGTGCAGTCCGCTCCCGTGCGAAATCGGCCGTGATGGCCTTGGTTTCTGCGCTGCCGCCGTCGAAAATGATCCTGGGTTCCAGCAGTAGCCAGAGCTGATCACTGGCCCAATCCAACCGCAGACCAATCCCTTCCCGCCAGGAGATATCGCGCTTGCGTGGGACGTTGCCGACTATCGGGCCGCCGATCACATCGCGCAGATCCTGCCAGGCTGGGTCGCCGGGCACACGCGGCGCCAATATGTCGGCGGAGCCTCTGGCGCGCGCGTCCATGTCATGGGTCCGCGCGATGGCCGCGACGAGCGCGCGACGCAGCAATCCTCGCTCCTGCGAGTCGTATCTCAGACGGCGATCCTCGAATGTCGCGACGCCGAATTCGGTGATGCCAAAGGGGTTAAAAACTCTTCGGAATTCATCATCGCTACCGAAGCCGAGGACGCCCGCGCGCGTGCGGGCAACGATCAGCTTTCCTTCGGCTGCCTCGACAGCTTCACGCACCTCCATGCCACCGCCGATCTCGCAGACAATTTTGCGGCAATTGACCGGACGCGTCACGCTGACCGCGTTCATTCGCAGAACTGGCCAGGATTTTTTGCCCAAGGGCACCGGGGCGAATGAGAAGCGCCGCCGCACCTGACCTTCCGCTCGCAAATGGGACGTATCGATGTCGGGCAGCAGCCGCAGCAAATCGATCATCGCCTCGTCAAAATTCTCAATCCGGACGAGACCTGCTTCAAGACCAGCAGCTCTCGCTCGCTCGATCAGTTGGGTGACGCGTTCGAAAGGAGCCGCCTCGCCGCGATGCATCCAGAAAAGGCCGTTGGGAAAGGCGCCTGGTTCGCCGACCGCCTCTTCCAGTGCATCCATCACCGAGGAATCGCGGCCACTATAGCCGGCAACGATAAGACCGAAGCGCCGGCATGCGTCGACGAGTTGCCTGCGGAAATGTGCATCCTGATGGCGAAGCTCCTCGCTAGTGTTCTTCAAGCGCCGCGATCGGAAGTCGCCATGCAGCTTAATCTCGATCGGCCACTGTTGTTCTGAGATGAACTCTCCCGCCAGACGCGTCCCATCCAGCGACGCCATATTCAACGCTGCGGTTGTGTCGAAGGTGCGTGCACAAGCGTCGGCAAGAAGATGGTCGAAATTGGTCGTCCACACGATGTTGGAATGCGTGGCGCGAAGCAGGGCCGCCAGCGCCAGATGGCCCTGAGTTGGCTTCATGCCGCGGATCATATGGTCGATATAGGTCCGTCTATCCTGTTCTTGCGGGTAGGTGGCCTCGAACAGGGCCGAATATTCATCTGGCGCACCCGGTTTGGGCAATGTGTCGGATTCGGCAAGGAAGGCGTCGAGAGTTGCGAGTATTGCCTGAGAAGAGAGGTCGGCAACAGCGTGAGGAGAGACCTTGCGCTGGGTAATGTAAAGTTCTCTCTTGAACCGACAGATCATATCCCAAGCTGTCAGGATTCCGGCGGCGGCTGAAACGCCGGCACCGAGAAACCACATCAACTTCGCAGGGCGCAAGGAAAAACGTCGCGCGAAATCATCCATCGCTATTTCGCTATTATCATCGTCCTCACTCATCTGTCCGATGATTACCCGGATGCCAGATGTGCGCCAGAGGGTTTTGCCGCTTTCTGGCGTAAAGTAGGGGAAATGAACATTGAGTCGAGATTTCGTTCGGTATATGTTCCGGTATTGCGGCTTTGTGCAAGTTAACATAAATGGCCGCGTGTTGATGGCCCAGGGGTAGGGTTGATGGCCACGATTATCTATCTTTCGCCAACGGACGAAATCCCTGCCGAGCGCCATGTCGCCGTGATCGTGCATCGAGGCTTCGGTGGCATGGAACTTGGCTATTTCTTCGACAGCGCCAAAGGTGACACTGGCGGCTCGGCAGGCTGCGACTGGCGTATGTCAGAAGCGATCGAGCGGGCCACGCGCTTCGCGAAAGAACAGAATATTGACAAGGTGGTCGTCCGCGCGGCGTGCGGCTGACGCATTTCGTCAGGCAATCTGATGGGTCTGGATGCCCGCTGACCGGAGCAAATTATAGAGGGTGGCGATCTTGCTGCGGTTCCCTCGGTGAGCAGTGTAGGTGAAGAGGACGCGCTGTTTGGCGCGCGTGAATGCGACGAAAAATCCCGCTGTCGCCTCGATCTGGTCCTTGTCGAAACTCCACCAGGCACCATCGTCGAGCCCGACGAAGATGACGCTGTGATATTCAAGGCCCTTGCTCTTGTGGATCGTCATCAGCGGAATCGCATGAAGGCCTTCATAAGCATCGAGCGAGGCTTCCCAATCCAAGTCGCCGGTCGCCGACAATTGAAGATGCTCTGCCGCCGCGTCGAGTACCTTATCGAGCCATCCGCCTTGCCGGTAGGCTGGACAAGCCGCGATTAGGCGATCGCGCCCGACAAAGGAGATGATATCGCCAATCAGCGAACGTGCATTTGCCTTGCTCGCTGGGGGATGGGCGTGTCGGGCTTGCAGACCAAGTGCGAAGGCATCAAGTTCGCGTGCAAGCATGGCTTGGCCAGCCTCGTCATCGGTTGCGACGCCGCGCAAAAACCCAAGCCGTTCCTGACATAGCGTCCAGTAACGGCCGCTTGTCTTGCAGACCGCAAGCCGCAGAATCTCCAGAAGCAGTTCGGAAGCTTCCTCCGCGAGCAATTCCTGAAGCATGACTTGCCCGACCATGCCTGCCTCGTTGCGAAGCGGAATCCCTTGGGCATCGAAGGCGGGCTTGAGCACGGCTGCATAGTCTCCCGCCTTCTGCCGGACGAGCAGAACGAAATCGCGAGGAGACAGGCCGTGGCGTTTTATCTCTGCCTCAACAAAGGCGGCGAGGTGCGTCGCTTCGGCTTGCGCCGAGGAGAAGTCCCAGATCGCGCAGCTTTCGCCAGTGACCGAACCAGCCGCCATGGCGACGGGCTTGACGGATTGCGTATCGAGCGCTTGGGCCAGCACATGCTGTATGCGCACAAGATCGGGTGATGAGCGGTAGTTGTTGTAGAGCGGCGTGCGCGTCGCCTTGAAATCGGCTTCGAAAGTGGTGAACGGGGCATCCATCGCCATCGCCCAGCGCATTATCTGCTGCTTGTTGTCGCCGACTGCCGTGATCACGGTGTCGGTTCCCATGAAGATGGTCTGCACCAGATCATATTGGACCTGGGTCGTGTCCTGAAACTCGTCCATGAACAGATGCGAATAGGTCAGCCGCAGGGCCTCACGCGCCATCGGATTGACGCGCAGGAGCAGTTCGGCGAGTCGCCCGATTATCGGGAAGGACAGATGGCTATTGGTCGAGCCATGCAGCGATGATTGCAAATATTGGTCGGCCGCCCATTGCCCCGGCGTAGGGCTGCTCCAGCCGTTGACCGGGAGGCGCGATCCGACAAGATGCCGTCGTTCGAAGTTTTTGACGGTGATGGCTTGGAGATCGGCATAAGTGCCGACACTGGAAGGCGGCGAGCCTAGTTGAACCTGGAGAAAGTCGCGAAAGTCCCGTTCCCCGGGAAAGATGATTTCATAGTCGGGTGTGGGCCGCCAGCAAGCCGGGAGAACCTGGCCGAAGCGATCGATCAGTCCTTTGGCGAAGGCATCGAATGTCATGGAGTCCAAGCGGCCGGCATGATCGCGATGGCAGCGCTGCGCCACCCGTGCCGCGAGGTTGACGGCGGCATCCCGCTTGAAACTGATCGCCAGGATGCGGCGCGGGCGTGGTGCGTCCAGTCTGGAGGAGATAGGCGGCCCGCTGCGCCAGGAGTTCGGTCTTGCCTGCACCGGGACCGGCGATGACGGAGCGATTGTCGCTGGATCGCACGACGACGAGCGCGTTCGCTTCCAGCGCGGCGACGCCGACAGGCTGCCATTCATCGGGACGTACTCGCCGAAGCAGGACTGCCATGGTTAATCCCGCCGCAGCGATTTGGCGACATGCTCGAGCAGTGCCTTGAGAACGGGCGGCATGCTGGCGATCAAATCCTTCCTCTTGATATGAACGAGAGCGGCCAAGTGGGTTGCCGGTTTGCTCTGTGTCAGGAAATGATAGCGATAGGCGGGGAACAGATCTTCGTAGCCTGCATAGGTGCCGGTCCAGACAGTCAGGCCCGGTCCTGCCGTTCCAAGCACCGCCTCGGCGGCTTTGTCCTTGGCCATCCTCGGGCCACCGCCTGCCGGGATCCCGGCTTCATAAGCTGCGGGAAATGACTTTAGCATTGTCATGTCAAGGTCGAGCGGCGAGGAGAAATAGACACCATATTTTTGCAGGAATTCGACCCAGCCGGGAAGATGCTGGGCATCGCTCCATTCATGCATCTTCGCGAACTCGGCATCTGAGAGCAGCCCGTTCGTTGTCTTGAGCAGTTTGTTCTTTTGCTCGCCCCGCTCGATCAGCTTTTCGATGGCCGTCTTGATCCGACCGAAGCCGCCGCCTTTTCGCCCAAGGTCGAGGTCCAGCAAGGTGGCGTAAGGGATGCCAAGTTGTTTCAGCAGCCGCCAGAAATGCTGAACGTGGCGACCGCCCAGCGGCACGATCGCGACGAAGGCCGGATCGACCAGCAGATTGAGCGCTTCGGCAAGTTTAGGGAGCACGATACGTTCCGAATCCCCCTCCACGAGGACCACGAACCGCGCGAAGTAGAGTTCGGGATAAGCAAGCATCGCGCCGCGAACGAATTTGGCCTCCTCGCTCGCGCCCTTGGGTAGTGTTATGGATTGGACCGTCGATATTCGCGTTTTCGGATCACAGCGACAATAGCGCACTTCGCGGGGATCGACCCGGCTCAGAACCGCCGGGGAATGGCTGGTGATGAGCGCCTGCGCTCCGCCATCTTTCGTCAAAGAGCGGATCTGCCGGACAATCCGCGCTAGAAAGTAAGGCGAGAGATGGTTTTCCGGTTCCTCCAGCGCAAACAGCGTCAGGGCCGGGATTCGCATGGTGTCGTCACGGAACCCGTCAACCGTTCCGGCGACCACAGCACGTTCAAGGTCGAATACCGCCGCCGCGAGCGCGAAATAGAAAAGCGATTGCTGTCCGTCACTGAGCGCGTCGAGCCCGCGTTCGTGGCCATCCGGCCCCTGGTCGAAGACGACAGCGATACGGCTCACCACTTCCTCGAAGCGCCGGCTGACGAGACTGAGTCGCGGCTTGGTGTCGACCACGTCATCGTGAAGCCCCGCCCATCGTTCCTGCAGGGCCTTGCCGATCGACGTGATCGCGGCTTCCCCCTCGAACGCTTCGTTCAGGGTTTCGCTGGCCTCGGTGACCGCTTCCTCGGTATCGGATGACCATTCGATCGCGCGGAGCAGGCGCGCTGCCAGGGCCCCTGCCGTCGCACGAATCTGTGCCGCCGCGTCGCGGCTTGCAGGTGTGTAGTAGAGCTGGATCAGGCCCCGATCGGCCGCCGATACCGGGTGCCGTTTGTCGGCGGGCGGATCGGCGTCAAGCGTCTCGATCCAGAACAATTCCTGGGAGACCTCGCCTTCGACCGTGCCGTCATCTTCCCATCGGGCTTCGAGGCGGAGTCGGCAGACCGGGTCATCGTCAGTCTGCGCAATGTGCATGCGCCGGAAGGCAGGCGCGACGGTCTCCGGCGTCGCGGTGCCATCGCTCAGTTCTGGCAGGCCGATCAGGACGTCGATGAAGAGCTCCTTGGGTTCCCGATCGTCGGGATCATCCTCGGAGCCCAGATGAAAGTCGGAGCGGTGCACGGTGCGCTCCGCGCGGGTGACGCCGAACAGCTTTGACAAGGCTTGTAGTAGCGCGGTTTTTCCCGAGGCGTTGGGCCCAACCACGGCGGTAATGTCTGGAGCTATATGGATCTCAAGCGGATCAGGGCCGAAGCAGCGAAAACCAGAGATAGTGACAGTTTCAACCAGCAAGCGGGAAATCCTCAAGGTTTTATCACGAGGCTTCAATGTGAAGCGTCAGAAGGGTGCAATTGAAGAGTGTATGACCTCCCGCTTAAGTGACGGCAATCGACAGTTTCCATCAATAGCGTGAGGTTTAATCCAGTCGGCTTGTGCATGATGGAGATCTGGGCGGCGCAGTTGTCAGCGGTATAGGCAGAGTGGCCCATCACAAGCGGATGGACTGCGAGTTGACCGTCCACCCCTAAGACAGCAAATTTGGGCCGTTGAAGGGCGATAAAGGCTCGCTCCCGGAAGCTGCCACGGGCGCATCCGAAAGTCCCCTATTCCATTCATACGACTACAGCCTGCTGTTTCCGGCCAGTCTGACGGACCACCCACGACCATCTGCTCCCCAAGCAGATGCGCCACCAAGCTGAGCAAACGGCCGCCTCACCGACTTACAGCCTGATTGCTAACGCCAGCAAACTCGGTCGCTCGAGACCATCAGAAAGCACCGCTTGAGCGGTCCTGGACAACCCTGCGGGCAGTGCCCGCAGCTTCGGCCTCATGGCCGGGAGGGAAGGGGGGTGGGAAAGGAGTGATCGGACAAGGGGTTCGGTCGCAATCAATCCTACCAGGAGAACGTCCATGAACATTGGTGAAATCCGCAAGAACGCCAACGGCCAGCTGATCGGCTCTGTCGAAACGCTCACCATCACGCGCACCATCGGCCTGCGGCCGGTGAGCTCCAGCAATCCGCGCGCGCCCAAGTTCGAAATCGTCGCGCTCAACGACCAGCGCCGCTGGGTGATCGTCGGCGCGCTCTTCGAACTCTCCTCGAACTCGACCGGCGAGAGCTTCTACCAGGGCAAGATCGACGATCCGTCGATGGCGCAGCCGCTCTACATCGCCGCTTTCCCCCGCGAAGACGGCACCATGGCGGTCGCCTGGCAGCGTCCGCGTCGCCGCAACAGCCAGCTCGGCTCGAGCGAATACGGCGAGAGCGACATGTTCCCGGCTGACGACACCGGTGGCGACGAGCGCGGCACCGAGCAGGCCGGCGATGGCCTGGGTGACAGCACCGCGACCCCGCCCGCCAAGCGCGGCCGCGCCAACGCCAAGGACGGCGCCGAACACGACGGCGCGCTGCCGCCCCTCGTCGACGCCTGATCGGCACCTCCAACTCCAACCGGCGGGGGCCGCTGCTGCGGATCCCCGCCGTCCTCGCATAGGCCGCGGATGAGCCCCCCGCGCGGCCTGAGGCGGAACGTCGGCACTGCCCCCCGCCCGGCGTTCCGCCTCTTCATTTGCCTGGAAAATTCCGGAGACCACACATGCTGACGATGAGCGAACGCTTCGCTTTCACCACACGGCGCCATCATGCCTTTGCCAGCACCGGCAATGCCTATGATGCCACGCAGTGCGACGAGACTATTCAAACCGGCGACACGCTCATTGTGCTGGCCGAAACCGTGGTCGGCGCCGCCATGACCTGGCCATTTGCGGTCACGACGGCGCAAGGAAAGCTCCATGCCCTGTCCGCACCGCGTGACGGCGAGACGCTGGCCGATCTCGCCCGCTCGCTCCACGTCAGCGTTGACGACTTCGAACACGCTGCCGAGATCGCCAGGCGTCTTGGTTTCCCGCTTGATCCTCAGGTCGAAAGGCTGCTCGCGCGCTCGGCCCGCTGAGGCCCCGCGAGATCAGAGTGGCAGCGAGGACTGCTCGGGCGAAGGCGCGCTTGCCGGCGCACCGACCGCATCGGCAATCACGCGCGCGAGTTCGAGCGCCGCATCCTCGCGCAGGCACGAGCTTGGGGCAGTGATACCGACCCGCGCCCACCCCGGGGCGTCCAAGATCGCATGGGCGACAGCAGACGTATCAATCCGTTCCATTTGCTCATAAGAACATAGAAGGAACATATTTGCAAGATCATCGGTGCTGCTCCCGGTCGCGATTGACAGGGAAGGGTGGTCCGAAGACCATCAGCCCATGTGCAACTTGTACCGTATGACCAAGGCCCCTGCAGAAATCGCCCGGCTGTTCGGCGCGCGCGGAGGTGAGGGCGTCAATTTCGCTGCCGAAGTCTATCCCGGCTATCCTGGCCTCGTCGTCGCCGAGGGCGCGGCGCGCGTGATGACCTGGGGGTTTCCCTTGGCGCTCAAGGGCAAGAACAGACAGCCGCTGAGGCCCAAGCCCGTCAACAACGCCCGCGAGGACAAGCTCGGCAGCGGGTTCTGGCGGCCGAGCTTCGAGCGCCGTCGCTGCCTGATCCCGGTCACCGCCTGGGCAGAGGCCGAGGGGATCAAGGGCCAGATGACCCGCACCTGGTATTCGCTCGCCGGCGATGACCTCTTCGCGGTCGCAGGCCTGTGGCGGCCGACCGAGGTATGGGGCGAGGCCTATTCGATGGTCATGGTCGATGGCTGTCCGCAAATGGCCGAAGTACACGACCGCATGCCCGTCGTCCTCGCGCGGGAGAGCTGGGAGCAGTGGCTTTCAGGTACGCCCGCCGAGGCTTTCGCGCTGTGCCAGACCTGTCCCAGCAAACTCGATGTCGATCGCACAGCCGAGCGCTGGGGCGCGGGGCGCCCCGGAGTGAAAACAGGCTGAGGGGAGGAGGGGTTCGCGGGTCGGATCAGACCCAAGCGAAAGGACCTTGCCCATGGGCGACCGTGCCCCTGTCCACATCACCATCGGCGGCGAGTTGCCGCGCGAACATCTCGCCACCTTCGCCGGCCACGCCGCGGACTATGACCTGCGCACCGAGTGGGACGGCGAACCCTTCGATCCCGCCGTGCTGCCCGAAGGCGAGCCGCTCGAACTCTACGGCACCGAGCTCAATGGCGGGCAGATCCCCGACATTGATAACTTCTGCGCCGAGCACGGCCTGCCGTTTCGCCGCTGGTCGGGCGGCTGCCTTGGCGCCTTCCTTCCCGAGATCATTCTCTTCGACGGGGCGAGCCCGATGCGCGATTACACGGCGAGCGAAGACGAATATGTCCTCTTCCCGCCGTCGTGGATTCGCAGCTTCACGCGGCTGCGCGATCTGAAGCGCGCGATCGACCGCGCCGAAGTGACGATCCCGGCTTTCGTCGTCTCCGGAAGTGTCTCCAATGACCGAGACTGAAGCTGCCCTCCTGGCCCGTTCGCGCGCGGCGCTGCTCGCCCGCTTCCCGCTGTCGCGGGTGAGCGAGGCATTCTTCGACGACATGCTCGGCGTCCTGCCGCCCGCACACATCCAGGGCGTGCCGGGATTCTTCGTCACCGAGGCGGTGAGTGAGGACGTCCACGCCCATTTCGTCCATGCAGGCGGTCGATTCTATGGGGCTTATGTCGCTCTCGGGGATCCTGCGACCTTCATCACCTATGCGCGGATCGCCGCCTTCGATGCGGTGAACCCGGCGCCGCCGGCGCTTGCCTGGTATCCAGACGACTGAGCCAGCGGAGGGAAGGGGGGCTGGAGCCGGGCGTTCGTCAAGGAGACCAGCCCATGCCTCGCTTCTACGCCGGGATCGGCGCGCGCGCGACGCCGCCGCCCATCCTCAGCCTGATGACCCGTGCGGCCTTTGCGCTGTGCAAGCGGGGCTACGTCCTGCGCTCGGGCCGCGCGATTGGCGCTGACAGTGCCTTCGAACGTGGGGGCGGCCACGATGCGCAGATTTTCCTGCCGGCGTCAGGCTGGCGCGGCTCGGCGAGCACTCTGCACCCCGAAGCGCTGGGCGCAGAGCTCTGGGGCAGGGCGCACGGCATTGCCGCCGCGCATCATCCCGCCTTCGCTGGGCTCTCGCCTTTCGTCCAGGCGCTGCACACGCGCAACGTGTTCCAGGTGCTGGGGCCGAGGCTCGATAGCCCTGCGGAATTCGTGCTGTGCTGGACCGCCGACGGCGAAGCCTCGGGCGGCACCGGCCAGGCGCTGCGTATCGCTGCGACCCACGGCGTGCCGGTTTTCAATCTGCAGCGGGACCGCGACCGCGCCCATGTCGAGCGCCATCTGGTCCTCTGATCCGTTCAAACTCCCGTGATTGCGCCGTTCTACGCATTGCCATGGCGATGGGACGGGGCACGCGCGGTTCACAACTGAAAGCCAATACCATGTCCTCGATCACCCTCTCTCTTGAGCTTGCCTGCAGCCGCGACGAAGCAGCGCGCTTTGCCGCGGTCGAACTGTTCCTCGCCGAGGTGGCGCAGGACGCCAGTGCCGAACCGCCGGCCGAGCTCGACGCCCTGTTCGGTGCAAAGGCACGCGAGACGATCCTCGGCCTTGCCGGACACCCGCAGCCGCTCGGGATCACCTGCCGGTACGACCGCGACACGTCCGTGATGACGCTCGTCGCCATCGATGGCCGGCCCAACCTCGGCGCGCTCCCGGTGCTGCTGCTCTGGCTCTATCCCGAGAAGCTGCCGATCGCCTACTCGGTCCACGTGACCGAGCGGCCCGAGCTCGCGGTCTGGACCATCGTCGGGCTGAACCGGATTGAGATCACCCAGCACGAGGGCGAGGTCGCTGCCCGGCTCGAAGCCCTGCGGACGATCGGCGAAGTGCCCAGGCGCCTCGACCTCCTGCCGACCAGGCCGCTCCCGACCAGCGAGGACTGACCGCGCTCACGCCGCTTCCGGGCGCTCCCAGCTTCGCCGCGGCGGCCGACTGACGCGAGCCGGAAGCGGCTCGCCCTCCTTCCACAGCAAGTGCGCGACGCCTTGCCCGGCGAGCAGCGCTTCCAACGGCTCGGCCACCTCGTTGTCACGGTCATGGATATGGATCGCGCTGGCTTCCTCTCCGGTGTCCTTGAGCACCAGGCTCGCGATCGGCGTGTCAGTGTCGAGATTGACGCGAAGGCCCTTTACGAACCGCCGCTTTTCCGCAACCGCCTTGCCGATAAGGTAGCGCTCGTCGCTGGTCTCGTAGGGGAGCCACTCGGACGTCACCGGCATCAGCGCGACCTCGATGAGGTCGAACGTTCCTTCGCGGCGCCGCGCGAACGAACCGGCGAGCACGAGATGACCGCTTTTGCCATGTGGACCGTCCTGAGCCTGCCACAGGGCAAGCTCGCCCGCGAACCGCTTGTGAAAGCGCCGCGCCATGTCCTGGTCCATCACGAAGGGCATGTCGCCGACATGGCGCAGGACGATCTTCTCGGCACCGTGCGCGGGGACGATCTCCTTGATCTCGCCCACCACCACCATCATCTCGTCGCGCGAGGCATAGACCCTGGCCAGCGCCGCGCGGCGGCGGGCCCGGATCTCTTCCTTTTCTTCAATCTTGAAGCTCTCGGGCACGAACAGGACGTGCGGCAGGGCTTCCTGCTTTGCCCGGCAGCTGGCCGCTGCCTCGAGCAATGCGCGGCGCACCACGAACCATGTCCGCTTGCCCGCCATCTTGGGATGCCAGTGGGTCAGCTCCGCCCGATCCCACAGCACGTGCAGAAGCCCGCGCATCGAGAGTTTCGGCCCCGACGATTTCACCGTCGGCTTGTCGTTGGTGAGCGCCGAGGGAGCGAGCCGGGCTGAACCGCGTGATAACGGAAAGCCGAGCTTGAGGCTGGTCTCGCCGCTCGTCTCATCGTCGATCACGGCGCTCCCACGCACCTGGCCCATGCCGGTCAGGTAATCGGGCGCCTCATAGTGGTCGCAGGCGGTTGCATGGCGCGCGCCCGAGCCTGGCCAACGTGCGAGCACGTAACGGGTCTGGCGGTGCGAGATGTAGAGTGGAAGCTCGGTCCCCTTGCGGCATTCGCACAGAACCTTGCCTTTGCGCTCATAGGCTTCGCGCAGCACGGACTGAAGTTCATCGCCTTCGGCCACGCTGCGGCCGAGCACACGGTATCGCTGGATCATTGGTGGTCCTTCCAATTTCTCGCGATCGACGCTGCCCGTTCGACCTCTCGCGCATCTCCTTCGGTTTGACGCGGCCCCGGATAGGCACGCTGGGGTCAGTCTAAGCTGGCCTTGCGGATGCGGCAAGGTTCGGCTCCCGGGCCGGGTGTGCGGAAAAGATCGCTTCACCCTGGCTTGCGGGTGCACGCGGCGTGTAGCTTGGAAGGTTGCGTCTGGTCGATGCTGCACTGTTCCGCGGTGCGACCATTTCTCGCGAGCAGGCCGGCGAGCTCCTCGGCGAACTCGGGCTCAACGTCCGCCAGGCTGCTGTTTGCCTTCAGAGTCCTCAGCTGTGATCTGCGTCGTTCCTGCCGAGGTTCTCGGCAACGCCATCGGCCAGCCCGAGGCACAGCGCTGCTTCCTCGCGGGTGAGGCTGATTGTCTCGGCGGCTAGATCGGCGAGCTTGGCGCGCAGCACGTGTGACAGCGCCTGTGCAACCTGCAATGCGCTCGGCATTTCCGGTCCATCCGTCATTGGCTTATCTCCTCTCCTGCGGACACGGCTTGGCCCCGTATCGGCGGCTCCATTCGCGGCAGTCCTTTTGGACTTGCCGCCGGCACGCTCCTGCCTGCGGCAGTGGGCCTTGGCATCTGCGCAAAGAGCGCAGCATATCGGTGTTGGCGGTAATTGATACGGTGGTGATGATGTCTTTCGAGCAAAGGGGAAGGGGGCACCCCTGCGCCCGCGCCCCGCGCGGGACTTGGGGCGACCCGCTCTACTCGCTAGGGTGAGACAACGCCGCTCTCGCGCCGCTGCTCACCCAAGCTCGCCGGCATGAATGCCGGCCCTTTCGGGTAACGATCGGGGCCAGTGGAGTTTTTGCGCGGGGAAAGGTTGGTTGGCGCGTCGCCCGGTTGACGATAGGGTCTCGCACCATGTCCGTTGTCCTTGCCGCCGCCGCCCTGTGTCTTTCGCCCAGCGTCCACGATGGCGACACAATCCGCTGCGGCCGCGAGCGGGTGCGCATCGCCAATATCGATGCACCTGAACTGCCGGATAGTCCCAAGTGTCAGGACCGTCGCCGGTCCTATGCCTGGTGTGATTTCGCTGCCGGGGAAGCATCGCGCATCGCGCTCATTCGGTTCGTCTCGCGTGGGCGGGTCATGATCACGCGGCTTGGCACCGACCCCTATGGGCGGACGCTTGCCACTATCTCGGTGAACGGCGTGGACGCCGGCGACCACCTGATCGCGCAGGGCCTCGCGAAGCCCTGGCGCTGACGCGCCCATTCTCACGCGGTTGCTCCCTGATATTCCCGGACCAGCCCCGCTCTTCGTGCAGGCGCGGACGCTCGAGGCTGTGGCGGTAGGGCGGAGAGAAATCGGGGCTTCGCGCGCGATCTCGTTCTGACTTGCCCGGACATGCTCAGGCGGAGGCCGGAGCGGGGGGAGGGTGCGCATGGCGCACTGGCGTGGTGCCGGGATGCCTTGACGGGATGCAGCCAAGGCTGACGGGCCCGGTTGGCTGGGAAACCTGCGGCTTGAACTGACGAAACCGCCCTTCGTTTGCCGATGAACCTGTGCAGCGCCAGTCCCTGGCCGCAACCCAAAAGCAGCGGACCGTGAAGCCCTGCGGGCTTGCCGCACCACTCCTCGCTTTTGGGTTTCCCTCACGCCCGTTTGATTTTTGGCGTTCGGTGCGGGCCCGGGCCTTTGGCCCTGCCTGTGGTCTTCATCGGCGGGCGGTTCCGCCGAATTCAAGCCACGAAAGAAACCCCATGAAGAACCTCGTCATCCTGATCGGCCGCATCGCTAGCCAACCCGAAACCCGCCACGCCGGCGAGACCGCGATCACCTCCTTCACCCTTGTCACCGACCGCCCCAAGCTGGTCGACGGAAAGACGGTCAAGAACGAGGCCGGCTACACCGAGACCCTTGCTGAATTCCACCGCGTCACCGCTTTCAACGGCCTCGGCACTTCGGTCGCCAAGCACAAGAAGAAGGGCGATATGGTCGAAGTCCAGGGCCGCCTCCACTACTCGAAGTGGACGGACCGCGAGGGCGTCGAGCGCTACGCGGTCGAGATCGTCGCAGAGGAAGTCCTCTTCCTCTGACCGGAGCCCGGGAGGCGGCAGCGCCGCCTCCCAACCGGGTGCGGGCCCAGTCCCAAGCGGAGCAGCCCCCCGATTCCTCACAAAAACAGGAATAGCCTGATGACGATCACTGCTGAGACGCCGGTGTGGGATACGCCGAGCGGCATGGGCGGCACCTTCACGGTGGCGCTGCTTGAAGACGATCCTGCCTGTCCGACTGTCCTCGCGCGGGTCTGCTACGGCCGTCTCGACGAGGCAGGCCGCTACCATCCCTGGCGCGAATGGGACGGCTACACATTCCGGGTTGCCCGGACCGAACTCACCCATCCGCGCCGGTTTGCCGATCCGACCCCGCGCTACCGGCCGCCGGGGTGAACGCGGCTGCCGCGTTGCACAAAATTCAACTGCCGGACCTTATTTCGCACTTGCAGCATTTAAGGCGTCACCCCATATCAGGAGTGCCTTTCAGGCATCCTCTCCCAAAACTTTCCAAGGGGTCGGCGCAAGCTGGCCCCATTTTTTTGCGCATGTCGATCTGGAGCGCACGCCAACGGCACTGGCATTTGGCGGCCGCGGCCCATAGGGTCCGCCATCGCTAATTCGAGAAAGACCGCACGCCATGGCCGATGAAATGCTCCTGGATCACGTCGCCGACATCGTTTCTGCTCACGTCAGCAACAATTCGGTCGCGGCGGGTGATTTGCCGGGCCTGATCCAGTCGGTCTACGCATCTCTGGCTTCGCTTGGTCAGGTGCCCG
Source organism: Novosphingobium sp. CECT 9465 (assembly GCF_920987055.1). Taxonomy (NCBI): domain Bacteria; kingdom Pseudomonadati; phylum Pseudomonadota; class Alphaproteobacteria; order Sphingomonadales; family Sphingomonadaceae; genus Novosphingobium; species Novosphingobium sp. CECT 9465. The sequence continues at coordinate 191,562 of NZ_CAKLBX010000003.1, read as the reverse complement.
AGCCGACCGAGGAAGTGCGCATACCCGCGGTCTCGGTCCGCGCATCGGTCAAACCCGATGCGGTGACCTGCCTCGATTGCGGCGCGAAGTTCAAGATGCTCAAGCGCCACCTCAGCACCGATCATGGCATGACGCCGGCCGAATACCGCGCGCGCTGGAACCTGTCTGCAGACTATCCGATCGTCGCGCCCGACTATGCCGCCAAGCGCAAGGAACTCGCCGTCCGGATCGGGCTTGGCCGCAAGCCCGGACAAAGCCCGAAAGCGCAGGCCAAGGTTGCTGCGGAGCCCAAGGCGCGCAAGAAGCTTGGGGTCGCCTTCAGCTAAGCCTGATGCTCCGACACCGGGTTTCAGTCTCATTTCTTGGCTCCATTTTCTGTCGACCTATCGGCGCACGTCCTGCCGTCTGTGACACTTTGCCCTCGGGGCAGAGTGTCATCATCGACATCAGCCTTGGCAGGAACATGGGATCGACTGGGCCGCTCTGGCTGATCTGCCATGCCATTGGGCCGAACATGCAGGTTCCGCCCCTTCGCGGGCGGTGCCGGGCAAAGTGTCACGGGCGACAAACGGCATGGCTTGAACGAAAGGGGATTCACAGGATTCACCTTTTGTGCTCAATGCTGATCCATGGAGCAACAGACAGCGATCACTGGCGTTGGCGGCATTTACGCGGTGCTGGCTGAGGTCTCGAACCGGCCGCGCTACGCCTTCCTGGTTCTTCAACTCGTTTCCGAAGCCGCCGACGGGCGAGGGCAGGCCGGTCCCTTTGTTTGCCGGGATAGAAAGCCCGCACTCTTGCGTGACTGGCTGTGCACCCAGCTGCTTCCCTTGAGCGAACAGCAGGGCCGCCGCGCGGCGCTGCGCGCGCGCGTTGCTGCCTCGCTTGGGCGTGAACTCTCCGGTGATGAGGCCCGCGATGCTGCGCAGATCGACCAGGCGGTGGAGGAGCAAGTCCTGGCCGTGGGCCGCGCCAATGTCAGCCGCGCGATCTCGGATCTGGCGCGTGCGGGTCTGGTCACACGGCACTACGCTGGCTACGCGACCAACCACTGCAATCGCGGCGGCGGGCGCCATGCGGTCTATGTGGTGAACCCGGCGGTCCTGAAATTGCTGCGTCGGCCTGCGCCAATGATCGGCGCGGTTCGAGCGTCCGGTACGGGGCAGGGTGAACTGTTCGCAGCCTGACGTCCAGCTTGACAATTTTCCAAACGCGCCGCATATAATGCCCTAAATATTGGCATATGGTGAGGCAAATGGCGAGTGCGGCATTCTTAAGTGAAGTCTCCGGTGACATGGGCGTCTCGGTCGACAGGTTGTCGGCGGCGCTTCATATCACCAAGTCCGAACTGGCGCTCGCTGCTGGACTGTCACGCGATGCCGTCTCGAAGGCTGCCCGCAGCAGCAGCATCGCCACCCAGTCGCGGCTGCGTGAGATGAGCGAAATCATCAACCGGGTCATTCCCTGGGCGGGTAGTGAACTTGCCGCCTATGCCTGGTACCGATCGCAGCCGCTGCCGTCCTTCGGCGACGCCACGGCGGAAGAGCTTGTCCGTCAGGGACAGGGCGAGAAGGTTCGCACCTATCTTGGCCGGATTGCCGCCGGTGGCTTTGCCTGATCTTTGGGCCTGATCTTTGAGCCAGATTTCGAAATCGGCTCTGCCGTTCACCCGGTTCGACGGCCTGGTCTATCGGGCGCATCATCCGGCGTGGGCTTATGATCCGGAATCGGGCGAAGGCGCGAAGCTTCACGGCGGCCGCTTCAACCGCGTCGGCACGGCGTGCTTCTATGCGGCGCTCAGCCTCGAAACCGCCTGGCTCGAGGCTCAACAAGGGTTCGCCTTCAAGGCGCAGCCCCTGACGATCTGCAGCTACCGCGCCGAACTTTCGGAAATTCTCGACCTGACGAGCCCTGATGTGCGGGATGCAGCGCAGGTCACCTTGGCGCAGCTCAGCTGCGCCTGGGAGCGTCTTGCCGGCGACCGCAAGACTGTTCCGACCTGGGAACTGGCCGATAGGCTCATTGCCGCCGGCTGCGCCGGTGTGATCGTGCCGAGCTTCGCTTCGCGAGCTACGGCCGATGACCGCAATCTGGTGCTGTGGTCCTGGAGCCGCGAGGCCCCGCATCGTCTTGAAGTGATCGACGACGAGCAGCGATTGCCGCGCGACCAGTCATCGTGGCCTGACAATGCGTGATTCATCTAAGCCATTGATTTAACATAAGATATATTATCAATTCGAACGGTCGCGCCACATTATGCCGTTCGTGACATGTTTTCGATTTTATGGCATAAGCCTCGCTTGATGCCCTGAATGCGCCGCTTCGCGCCGCGTTCAGGTCTGTGAGGAGCTACGCCATGACCGTGCAAGTGACGATCACGCCCAACGGCCGGATGAGCCTGCCGGCCGATATCCGCAAGCGGCTTGGCCTGGCTGGCGGCGGTGCGCTGCTGGTCGAGGAAACCGAGGATGGTGTAATCTTGCGCACCGTCGCGCAGTCGATCGCGCACGCGCAGGCGCTCGCCAAGAAATTCACCGGCGGCAAGCCCGAAGCCTCGGTCGATGCCTTCCTTGCCCGACGCCGCGAGGAATCCGGCGAATGAGCGAAGTCGTGCTCGATGCCTCTGCGCTCCTTGCCCTGCTCCGGGACGAGCCCGGAGCGGCCAAGGTCGCCGACGCTATCGGAGACGCGCGGATGTCGAGCGTCAACTATGCCGAGGTCGTCAGCCACTTCATCCATGCCGGTATGCCCGCCGACCAGGTCGATGCAATGCTGAGGCCTTTGCCGATGACCGTGGTCGAAGCCGATCAGGCTCTCGCCGTGATCGCCGGACGCTTGCGCGCCGTAACGGCCGAGGCGGGTCTGTCGCTCGGCGACCGGTTCTGCCTGGCACTTGCCCGGCGCGATGACTTGCCCGCGCTGACTGCGGACAAGCAATGGCGGATCGTCGCCGATGCCGCGGGCGTCACAGTTTCCGTGATCCGCTGAGTCCTGCGCAATGGCGGCAGCACCTTCCAAGAAAGGCAAAAGCGAGCCTCTGAAACAAGCAGGCCCTGATCTCAATCGCTTCCCAGATTGTGCCGAAATGCGCGAATTGGTGCGGTCGTCTGGTTGTGGTACGAGCGCCGAGGAGTTAAGGCGTGCGCAGGACCTCGCCTATGATGCCTGGGAAGAAGATGACCGGTCTCGGCGCAATGCCATTGCCCGAAGGGCGTTAGCCCATTCACCGCTTTGCGCTGATGCCTGGCTTCAGCTTTCGCAATTGCGCAATCTGTCCGATGAGATCCGCCGGGAATATATCCTGCGCGCTGTCTGTGCCGGCGAACTCGCCATTGGCGAGCGCCGCTTCGCCCAAGACAGGGGTGAGTTCTGGCTGGTTGTGGAAACCAGGCCCTACATGCGTGCGCGCCATGCGCTGGCCGAAGATTTGTGGCTTTGTGGCGCGCGGCAGGAGGCAATCAGTCACCTTCGTGAGATGCTCGAACTGAACACGAACGATAATCAGGGTTTGAGATATGTTCTATTGACTTGGTTGATCCGGGCTGAAGAAAACCAGACCGCGCAGCAGCTGCTTGACGAACACGGCGAGGAAATCTCGACTTTCATGGAGTTTACGCGCGTGCTGCTCGCGTACAAGGAGACCGGAGATAGCGAGCAATCTCGCTCCAAGGCGGCGAACGCGCTGCTGGCGAACCGTTATGTCGCCAAATATCTCGCCGATCCGGCGTTCTGGCACGCCACCAGCGACCATTATTCTCCGGGGCAAGAAAGCGAAGCGGCCTGGTATGCTCAGGAGCTTGGCATTGACTGGTATCGCACGCCTGACGCGATCGCATGGCTGGTTCAGCAATGCGACAAGGAACACCTCCGCAATCGCGATGGAGAGACTCTGCACTGATCATCTTTCGCATCGCTTTGACATTCCCGTTCGGGAATTTTTGCATGAACTGATGCCTAGATCTGTGCATTTGTTCCCGAGCGGGAATAAATGACTTGAAATCGGCCACAAGCGAGCCGAACTTCCCGCTCGGTAATATGGACAGCACTTCACTTGGTCTCCTCGTGCGCCGCGAACGCAAGGCGCAGAGCCTGAAGCAGGCAGAGCTTGCGGCAGTGAGCGGCGTTGGTGTCCGCTTCATTGTCGATCTCGAAGCGGGTAAGCCCACGCTACAACTCGGCAAAGCGCTTCAGGTCATCGCGACGCTCGGCTGCGACGTCCAGATCGTCTCTCCTGCGAGCCGCCGGTCATGAGCAAGAGGCTCCGCGAGCGCGCCGGGCTGCTCGTTGGGAAATTGTGATCGCCGTGCCATTCCCAGCGGCTAGTCCGAGAAATCGTGCTTTAGGACGCCCATTTCCCGAGAAAACGAGATTTAGCGACCGGTCCGCCCGAGGTTTTGCGATTTACCGTGCCGGCTCACGACAGGCCTTGATGAACGGTTTCTGGTCCTTGAGGACTGCGCACTCTTGTTAGAAATATCACCCAAGTTTTCTAACAGAAATGGCCGACCGACTGTTACAAAACCTATGACTAGATCGTTCATAGATAGAGGTTTTGTAACATAAGAATCCGCTCAACGGAGGCGAACCTGCCTGTACCGCGACGGGTCGATTGTCAGGGCGACATATATCCCAGCGCCGTCCGTCAGCCTGATGCAGTCAGCTGCCCTCGCCGACATCTCATTGGCGATCCCGGGTTGCGCAAGACCTGACTGCTCACTTCCGCTGCGGCCTTTTCGCCGCCCAAAACTCAAAATGTGGCTTCAATGCATCGGGCAGTTCTTCGAAAAAGGTATTGTCCATTGGATAGTGCCGCATCGTCAGCCAAACGGCGTCGAGCAAGGCAGTGCCCTGCTTGTGATCCTTGGGCTTCTTTTGCGGGTCGCGTTCCGGTTTTTCCGCCATCCACAGTTTCTGCAGGGCAAACCATCGCGGATCAGGAACCACCATGCGCGCCGCTTCGCCATCGCGCACACCGACGACCCGATCAACCCGCCGACCGTTCAGAAGCCATTCCTGCTCCGGGAGTGGGATCGGTCGCGGGCGGTCTTGCGCAATTTGCCCGCCTATCCGGCTCGGTGCCGAGAGGATCTCCACTTCATATGCTTTTGCGTTGCGTGCCTGAAATGGCCGCTCGGTGTTCACCGAGTAGGTCATGTCGGTTTCCTTGAGGACCTTCCACAAGGTGGGTCGATCTTCGTCGGCATTGAGCCCGGTCAGTGCCATATCGAAATCCATGGTTTCTTGCGGCGCATCGCGGATGAATCCGTTGGCTTCGAGCGCGTAGGCGATCAGCGCGTTGGTGCCGACGACCATCGCCTGGTCCCCAAGAAATCGGAGTCGATCGGCCGCGCGCAGAATCTTGCCGGCGTCCGCAGGAAGCATGGGCAAACGTAGCGCCCGATAAAGGCTGGCCTGTTCCGTGAGCGTCTCCTTCGAAAGCGCAAGACGGTCTTTCAGTTCGGCTTTTTCGGTTTTGTACTGGTCGAATTCCGCCTGCTTCTCCGGATCGATCGGCCCCTTGCTTTTCATGCTACCGCGACGATCGGTGACTTCGTAAAGGTACTCTCGCCCAGAAACCTCCTTGATCCGCATATTGTAAGGCATATCGTTCAGCGTGCGCAGCGCATCCATCCAGACGTGATAAGCCTGGTCCAGATTGACGATCACCCTCGCCTGTTCGTCCGAGAACGGTTGGAAGTTCATACATTACCCTGCAATTGGACGATTTGACCAAAATGCAGGGTAAATGCCGTAAATGCAAGAGTTACCCTGCAAAACGCGGAACTCGTCCATTTGCAGGGTAAAGATGCCTGGCACCCTAACCCCATTTCGGCCCGCGGGCGTAGCTGATGCTCAATGTTCATCAGCGTCGGCCTGATGCCGTCAACTGCCCTCACCGGCATTGGCCTGATCGAGCAGGTCCATGAATGTCCGCGCCGCGTCGCGGTCGCGCGGGTCCTTGAACGCCACATCGAGGTCCGGCGCCGAACCCAGCATGTAGAGCAGCGACCACATAGCGAACCTGCGCCCTTTGTCGGTCTCAAGCCCGAACTCGACCAGCATGCGCTCGATCCCGCTGGACATTGCCGCAGGGGAAACCGCTCCGAGATCATCGGTCCCGAAGAAGCGTCGCATCTGGTCGTCGAACTCCATGGCGGTACTTTCCTCCAGCGATGCAATATGCTGCCCACGGCAGCCATTTCAGATTGAGCGGCCCTGTCAAGAATGGCGCACTCGGTCCCGCGCGCCCTGCAGGCGCGCTCCTGCGGGTGCGGGGTTTCCCGCCTTGGGCCGCCGGCACTCTTGCCTCCGGCTCCGTCGCCGTCCCGCGCCCGTGCTGTCGCACCGGGCCTTGCGGGCCGACAGACATGCTCCTGCAAGGGGTCCGTCTTTTGCTCGCTGGCCGCGCCGTCGGCAGCGGCCAGGGCGGCCCGCCCGCTTGCACAGTTTGGCGGACGCCAGATCGACCATGCGGACGGGCCGCAGGCATCTGCAGTGTTTTGCTGTTCACCCCGAACGCCCTGAAGGGGTTCGGGGGCAAAACCGAAATCTCTCTCTCATCTCGGTGGCTGAGCGAAATCAGCATCGCCACAGCATGACGCCTGGGAGATTGGCGGCCGTCAAGGATCGCGGGTGCCCCCCGATTTTGACCTGCTGCGGCTTCCGCCTTGCGAGCAAAAATCGGCTCCCCCCACGCCCGCTACTCGCGGCGGCAGCGCGTGCGAGCCGCCGTCCCTGACTGCCTGACTCCGGCGTCCTTCAAGGCTCACTTTCATCAGCGTGATGAGAGAAAATTCCATTTGGAGGTTATCATGACGGACCGTTTCTCGAACTTCGCCGACCTTGCCGAACATTATGCGCGCGAAATCGCCACTCCCGACTATGCTGCCGCATTCATGGAGCAGACCGAGCTTGCCAAGCTCTCGATCGAACATGAACCGAGCGCTGCCGAAATGCCCGATCCCGATGTGGCGCAGGCGGCAATCGAGATGATGCTGGCAACGGTGTTCGACCTGTTTCGCAATACCCGGATGGAGGACATGGCAAGCGAGGTCGCCTGGGGCATTGCCAACAGCTTCCACGTGGTGGCCAAGCGCCTCGACAACAGAGAGGATTCGATGGCGAACCGGCTGCAGGAGAAGCTGCGCGAATACGATCCGAGCGAAGTCTATGCGACCGATCTGGAAGACCTCACCATGCAGGCCCGCAGCCTGGCCGAGTGCCGCGACGCGATGGAATGCATGCGCGACCATGCCGCGAAGATCTACCTCGTGGAGACCGGTCGTCCCTTCTCACCGGTGCGCGGCTCGCGGGTGTCGTCCAAGACCAATGCTTCGATGATCGAGGCGCGCGATTACCTTGCCGCGCAAAAGGCGCAGCGGCGCGAACAGTTTGCGCCTACAGGACCGGTCGTGGTGTTCTCGGGCGGGCAGCAGTTCACCGACATTGCTCAGGTTGAAGACTACCTCAATGCAATCCGGACGCGAATTCCTTCGATGGTGCTGGCAACGACCGCGCAGAACAAGGGCGCTGACGTGATCGCGGCGGCCTGGGCATCGAGCAAGAACGTCCCCGTCATCCTGTGCAAGCCCGATGCCTCGCGGGGTCCTTCGGCGCCCTACCAACGCAATGCGCGCATGCTCAGCTTCAAGCCGGTCGAGGCGGTGGTGTGCAGCGGCGGCGGCATCCAGGCGAACCTCGCTGATCGGCTGCGCGAGGCGCGCGTGCCGATGCACATTGTGCGCGAGGCCGGTGCCCAGAACGAGGCTCCCCCAGCCCGGTCAAAAGCACCGGCTCAGGCAGAACGCGGCGGTGCAAAGCGCACGGTCAATGGCGAAGATCTCCCGCCGTTTTGAGCGGGAGACAACGTGATCCGAACTTGCCGAAGGGTGTCCGGTCTAACCGCCGGATGCCCTTCTTTTTGCCGCTTGGAACGCCCCTAGTCTGCCCCGGCTCGCTCGCTGGGCCCCGGGTGACGGCCTGTCGGCCTGCCCGCTTCCCAGCCTTCGCATCGGCCGGGCGGCAGGCCAGCACTTGGACCCACCGGTGGCGTTGACCAACAGGGGTTAAAACTCTCGCAGAATTCCAAGCATGATGACCGCCATTGGCCCGCGTCAAGAAGGGCGGTTCCCCCAATTTTTACGCCTGAAGAAGGCGAAAAAATCGGCTCCCCCACCCCCGCTTCGCGGCGGGCCGCGAGGCGGCCCGTTCCTGACCCGGGCCAAGCTCGGCCATCGTTTCGGAGGCCTCTTCAATGACTTTGACAGGAGGCTTCCCATGAACGCTCTTACGACCGCACTCGACATCCCGGCTTTCGATCCCATCAGCTATGACGCCGCACTGCGCGACGCCACTGTCCGGGCCCAGCACAGCTTCTTCGACCAGCACATTATCGAGGACGAAGAGGGCTGCTTCGTCACCATCGACGAGGGCGACTACAATGCGCTGCCCCAGAACCTGATCGACCGGATCGTCCATACGGTGCCAGGCATGATGGCCGATGATTTCGACGAGGCGAACATCGCCCGCGCCGCAAGCTTCATGAGCGTGGTGATGGATCCCGAATGGGACGCGGACTGCCCGTTCTGAGATGCAGATACATCGCAAAGCGCCGGAGGGCTCTTCAGGGGCTCTCCGGCCCCCTTTTTTGTGAGCCTGAATAAAGCACAGCCGGGGCATCGAACCCCGGCTGTGCTGGTCTCTTGCGAGACCGGTTTCAGCTTTTCGCCAAGCGCTTTTCCGCTTCGTCCAGGCCCAGCTTTCCGAGTGCGGCGAAGAAGCCTTCAACCCGCTCGAACGGTGCCTTGCCGAGTGCCGATTTTCTCAGCAGTTCGGCCATGGCATTCTGCTCGCTTTCCCGCAGCTTCGCTTCGCGCGCTTCCAGCGCGTTTCGCTCCCTTGCGATTGCCTGTCGTTCCGCTTCAAGACTTCCTTTCCTGGCCATGATGATACCTCGTGGGTTGGCGCTGAAACCTCCCGGCAAAAGCATCACAACGCCAAAGCCTGTTGGCAAGTCCTCTTGTTCAGACCATCTGTAATTTGCCGGCGCCTGCGAAGCATAGATTGCCGCTGCTGCGCCTAGAGACTGGCACTGAAGGCCCGATCCTCGATCCTGAAAAAACCAGTAATCCAACGCGGACCAAGTTGCATCGGATCAAGGGGTAAAGGTGCACACCGGATCGCGGCGGTCCCAACGAGGACACCCGCGCCGAGAAGGGGTATATCCATGCCGGTCCAGCCGGCTCGGGCCATTTCGTCAAGATGGTTCACAACGGCATCGAATATGGCTTGATGCAGGCCTATGCTGAGGGGTTCGACATCCTGAAGGGCAAGTCATCCGCCAAGCTGCCGGAAGACGAGCGCTTCGACCTCAACCTCACTGACATCGCCGAGGTCTGGCGCCGCGGCAGCGTGATCTCGTCCTGGTTGCTCGATCTGACGGCGACGGCGCTCGCCAAAGACCAAATGCTGGAGCAGTTCTCGGGGCAGGTCGCGGATTCCGGCGAGGGTCACTGGACGATCGAGGCGGCAATGGAGGAGGCAGTCCCTGCCTACGTGCTCTCAGCGGCACTGTTCGCGCGCTACCGCAGCCGAGTCGACACGACGTTCGGCGACAAGCTTCTCTCGGCTATGCGGTTCGGCTTCGGCGGCCACGTCGAGATGCCGCAATGAGCGATGCTCTGACTGCACCCTCTGCTACCTTCGTTATCTTCGGCGCATTTGGGGACCTCGCCCGCCGATTGCTGATACCCGCGCTCGTTAACCTCGCTCGGGCCGGCTTGCTGAATGAGGACATGGCGCTCGTCGGTGTCAGCCATCATGACAGCGACGACGAGCAGCTGCGCCAGGCGCTTGACGAATTCGTGAAGGACGATGCCAACTGGCCATGGCTCCGCAGTCGTATCCGCTATTTGAAGGGCGATTTCGCCGATTCGACTATGTATCAGGCTCTCGGCCGCCAACTTACCGGGAACGCGATCTTCTACCTCGCCACAGCGCCGGCCTTCTTCGGTACCGTCGTAAATCAGCTCGGCGATGAAGGGCTGCTCAACGAGACCGATGGTTTCCGCCGCGTCGTGATCGAAAAACCGTTCGGGACCGACCTTGCCTCTGCACAGGCGCTGAACCGGCAAATCCTTTCCCGCGCCAGCGAGTCCCAGATCTACCGGATCGATCATTTCCTTGGGAAGGAGACCGTGCAGAACATCATGGTCACACGCTTCGGCAACACCATGATGGAAGCCGTCTGGAACAACCGCTACGTCGATCATGTCCAAATAACAGCGGCCGAGGCGGTGACCGTCGGCACGCGCGGCAGATTCTACGATGCCACCGGCGCATTGCGCGACATGGTTCCCAATCATCTCTTCCAGCTGCTGGCGCTGATAGCGATGGAGCCGCCGATCAGCTTCGATGCCGATGCGATCCGGACGGAGAAAGAGAAGGTCATTGCCGCCATCCGCCCGATCGACCCGACCGAGGCAATTCGCGGGCGCTATTGCTCCGGCGCCATCGCTGGCAAGGCCGTTTCCGCCTATCTCGATGAGCCCGACGTTGACCCTGCCAGCCGCACGGAGACCTTCGCCGCGCTCAAGTTGCACGTGGAGACGTGGCGGTGGTCGGGCGTGCCCTTCTATCTGCGCACCGGGAAGGCGCTGGCGACCCGTGATACCGAGATCGTCGTCCAATTCCGCGACGTGCCGCTGGCGCTTTTCCAGGAGACGGTGGTGGACCGGCTGCCCCCCAACCGTCTTGTGGTGCAAATTCAGCCCGACGAGGGCATCAGCCTTGAGTTTGTGGTCAAGCGGCCTGGGCTCGTCGTGAACACTGCGCCGGTCGCCATGGATTTCCGCTACCGGGACCATTTCGACGTGGGCCACCAGACCGGCTACGAAACTTTGCTCTATGACGTGCAATCGGGCGACCAGACGCTGTTTCAGCGTGCCGCGCAGATCGAAGGTGGCTGGCGCGCCGTGCAGCCGCTCCTCGATCTGTGGGCGCAAGGCACCCCCGAGGGATACGCCGCAGGCAGCGCCGGCCCCGAAAGTGCAGATGCGCTGATGCACCGCGCGCATCGACGCTGGCATCACCTTGGATGAGCGGCCCTATTCGCCTGATCGTCTCCGATATAGATGGCACGCTCCTCCGCCAGGACAAAAGCCTCTCCGACGGCGTGATCTCTGCGGTTGGAAGGGCCAGGACGGCTGGTATTGCGGTGAGCCTGATCAGTGCCCGCCCGCCCAGCGGCATGCTCTGGATCGCGAAACGGCTGGAACTCACAGGCGTCATCGGTGCCTTCAACGGCGGCACGATCGTCCGGCCCGACGGGACTGTCGTTTCGGCAGATCAACTTGAGCCCGAATGCGCCGCGCGAGCACTCGCCCTGCTTGAGCACCCGGCCGTCACGCCGTGGCTGTTCTCGGGTGGCCTCTGGTATGCCCAAGCAACCGACGATGTGTATGTTCCACGCGAGCGGCGCGCGGCAAGCATCGAGCCGATAATCAAGGACGACTTCGCGGCATTGCTCGCTCATCCCGACAAGATCGTCGGCGTCAGCGGTGACCATGCATTGCTCGCGCGACTTGACGGCGAGATCGCGGCAGCGCTCGGACAGTTTGCGACTGTCGGCCGTTCGCAGCCTTACTATCTCGACATTACCGCTCCCCAGGCCAACAAGGGCGATGGCGTCGCCGCGCTGGCAGCCGCGATCGGCGTACCGCTCGCCAACGTTGCCGTGCTCGGCGACGAGCGTAATGACCTGCCGATGTTCGCGCGCGCCGGCCTCTCGATTGCGATGGGGCAGGGTCCCGATGCGGTCCGCTCCGCCGCTGACCAGGTGACCCTGTCGAACGAGGAGGACGGCGCTGCCCAAGCGATAGACAATATCATCCTGATGGAGGCTGCGAGATGATCGAGCATGGCCAAGAGCGGATCCGCCGCGGCATCTTGGGAAGGTGCACCGCGTTCGGAGCGCCGTTAAAGCCGGCTATCGTGCAGGCGATCCTCGATGCAACCGTCGCACCGGTTACCGTCCGCCTGAAGAATATCGAACCCGATCGCTCGAGCGCCGCCTATCCGCCGAGCGACAGCACCCTGATTGGAGTCCACCGATGAAGCGCCTTATCGCCTTCGACCTTGACGGCACCCTGGCCGAGAGCAAACAGCCCATAGACCAAGAAACGGCCGAGCTGCTTGCCAAGCTGCTTGATCTCGTCGACGTCGCAGTGATCTCCGGTGGCGACTGGCCTCAGTTTGAAGCACAAGTCGTGTCGCGATTGCCCATCAGAGCTGACCTCCGTCAGCTGTTCATCATGCCAACCACAGGCACCAAGCTCTACCGCTTCACGGATGTCTGGAAGCCGGTCTATGCTGATGTATTCGACCCCGACGAGCGCAGGCGCATTCTTCAGGCGTTTGAACTGGCCCCAAGGGAAGTGGGCCTTCCGGACGAGAGGACATGGGGTGAGCGGATCGAGGACCGCGGGAGCCAGATTACTTTCTCTGGACTTGGACAGGAGGCGCCGCTCGACGCAAAGAAAGCGTGGGATCCCGACTTCGCCAAGCGCAAGGCACTGCAGGCAGCGCTTCGATCACGACTGCCCGAGCTGTCCGTCAACGTGGGGGGATCAACCTCCATCGACATTACTCGCCAAGGCATCGACAAGGCTTATGGAATGCGCCGTCTTTCCGAGGAATCCGGCATTCCGCAGTCGGCTATGCTGTTCATGGGAGACGCGATCTATCCCGGTGGCAACGATGATCCCGTTCGCACAGCCGGAATCGACGTAATCCCCGTGCGAGACGTGGCGGAGACCCGGACCGCGATGATGGCAATTCTCGCTTGCCTCAAACCCTGATCCGATTGCTATGGCATGGTATCCCCTGTGCACAGCCAACATCGCTAAACGACGCGCGGCCGCCCCGAATTGACGTTCGTCTTCCTTGAACGGCATCTACCGCTCGAACAGTCAGCAATTCCCAATCAGTTCGAGTGACCTACTCCATCACACTTAGGAGGTTATCAATCGAGGCCGTAGCAAAGGCAGTGAAGCTATCGGCCACCCCATAGGGTAGTAACATCGTTCGATCGTGAACGATCACACCGCAGCTATAGACGACGTTGGGTACGTACCCGTCCCTCTCGTGCGGGCTCGGGGCCAGTACCGGGCGCGGCGTGCGCGCCAGCAGCTTTGATGGGTCATTCTTGTCGAGCAGGCATGCGCCAATGCAATAGTTGCGGACCGTACCAACGCCGTGGGTCATCACTAACCAGCCTTCGTCAATCTCGATCGGCGACCCGCAATTACCCATCTGGACGAATTCCCAAGGGAATTTTGGTGTAATGAGCTTTGCGCCACCTGCCCAGTTAAGCAGTTCATCGGAGAAGTGAAGCCAGATGTTCTTGCTGTCCTGACGCCCAAGCATGGCGTATTTTCCCGCTATGCGGCGAGGGAAAAGGGCCATGCCCTTTCCGCTCGAGGCCTGGCCGGTCAGGACGCGCATCTCGAACGATCTAAAATCGGCCGTGCTCAGCAATTCCGATCGCACTTGGCCACCGCCGAACGCTGTATATGTACCATGGTAGCTGATGCTGCCATCATCGTCGCAGAAGCGAACAAGGCGCGTATCCTCGATACCCTGCGTTTGGCTCGGCAGGACCGGGAAAAGCACTGTCTCCGAGATCGTGCGACTGCCGGCGCAACACAGGCGTGCTGCTATGCCCTCCCCTCTCCCGCACGTATCGATGAGGGGCGATACCGATGTCGGGCTGGGATCATCGACCAAAAGTGCGCCGCCAGGCGTCCAGGTGCCGGTGCGGAACGTCACGGAAGATACATGCCCCTCGCCGATGCCTCGCAGCGACATCACGAAACGAAGCGTGCCCTCGGGCAGACCCGACTGGTCGGGATGGAGCACGGCGCTTGGGTTGAACAAGGCGGCGGCCTCATATGCAAATTCTTCGCTGCAGTAGGCGCCTATTAATCGCCGCTGCTTGGCGTTGATACGATCGGCGCCCGCGATCCCGCTGGCGACTTCGTTGAACCGGCGAAGCAACATCGCATCGACGTCGCGGTGGTTCTCGTCCAGGGATAGTGTGACGCCTTTCAGCTGACGCGCCAACTCAGCCTCATCGAGCGCCATGATCAGATCGACAGTCTCCTGGGTGCGGGACGTGCCGCCGTCGAAATCTCTGGGATAATTCGGCTCAAAAGGACGGACGACGGTGCGCGATGGATCCGGCCGAAGAACGCGATCATAGAAGTTCAGCTTTGCGCGTGCGGTCATGCTGATCGGTCTCCATTCGAATAATCCGCGCTGATCAATAAAGACGCGAGCGCCAAATTGCGCGAGCCTGTCCTGGTCCGACATTCGCCCTCGGTGGATGGCACTGTCGCGTCGGTAGGGCACGGCGCCTTCGCGCTGAATTGGGATTTTTACGTAACCACTTCAGTGCCGCACATAACAATAAGGTCTCTTCAGGCAGAACCGGCCAGGGGATCAATACGTAAGGACTTATGGACTCGATTTGGTCATTCTCGCCGAATCAGGATCTCGGAGGTAGATCGTGGCTGGATTTCCTGATCAGCAGATAGGCCCTCAAACACACAGGAGACGATAATGTTTGCCAAGCTTCTGCGACTCGCTGCCGACGAAAAGCTGATCGTCGGCATGTGCGTTCATCCTCCTCGAGAATCTGGGTATGATTTGGAAATATGGACCGGTCCCAGCATGGGCGAACGCACAGAATCGTACGGGCGATTTCCGTGCGACATTCCGCAGATGGAAGCGCTTGAGCGGATTGCCGGAATCGCCGCGCACAAAATAGAGCGATTGCCGCGAAGACTGGCAGGTTCGAGTGTATTTTTCCAGCCTGCGCCTGACCGTAACCGGGTTGAGCTGAACGCGAACAGCGCGGCGGTCGGACCGGACAGGCAATGCGCAAATTCTCGAATTCTCCGCAAGGAGAGTGGCAAGAGCCCTGCGACGTCTCAATGACACACGCGATGCATCGCTCACCCTGATATTCACCACTCTCGGTTGAAGGAGCCCGCCATGCCCGCCATCCGCCTCACCACCAAGCGGGTAAAGAAACCTTGGGGGCGGACCAACCTGTGGCCGTGCTTTGGCAGCGTGCCGCTAGGCGACGACCCCGTCGGCGAGATATGGTTCGAGGCCCCCGGCGATCCCGAGCTGCTCATAAAATATCTCTTCACCAGCGAGAAGCTGTCGATCCAGGTTCACCCCGACGATACGGCGGCGCAGGCGCACGGTTATCGGCGCGGCAAGGATGAGGCGTGGGTGGTACTCGCCGCAGAGCCGCGTGCAACCATCGCGATTGGGACGGTGATACCCATGACCCAAGACGAACTCCGCCGCGCCGCACTTGACGGCACGATCGAGGATCTTGTCGACTGGAAGGCGGTCGAGGCGGGAGATGTCTATTATTCGCCCGCGCGCACCGTCCATGCGATCGGGCCGGGTCTGACGCTGGTCGAAGTGCAACAGAATGTCGACCTGACCTACCGCCTTTACGACTATGGTCGGCCGCGAGAGCTGCACCTCGAAGATGGCATCGCGGTGAGCAATCCTGTGCCGTATGTCGCACCGTACGTTGCCAAGGAGGTCGCGCTGGGTCGAACCATCCTTGCAGACAACGCCTCCTTCGTGCTTGAGCGCTGGAAGCGCTCCGGCGAGGCGACGCTCGCCAGCGACGGCCGGCCTATCTGGCTAGTACCGCTCGAAGGGAGTGGTACGATCGACGACAAGTGCTTCGAGGCAGGCGGAGTGTGGCTCGCAGAGGGTGAGACCGCGCTGCGCCTTGATTCAGGTGTCGAATTGCTCGTCGCCTATCCTGGCGCAGGTTTAATCGAAGGTCTGTGGGAGCCGGGTGCCTAACCCCAGAATCATGGACTTCGGCGGGCTGGTTGGGGGAATGGGGTTGGTGCGCTAATACCATCGACATTAACCAGCTGAAATCCTTGCTCTCCGCGCCAGTCGCGGGAATAATGGAACAATGCGACAGGTGGCTCAGGTCCGCCCAACGGAACGTCGTCGCGGACGTAGACCCACAGCCCGCCGGTATCGGTCTTGTCCATTGCGAGAACCGGGACGGTCGTGTCGTCGCCGCGCAATCGTTAGGCAGCAAAGACTAGGTCACCGACTCATTATGTCGCAACCAGATCCTGATTGATGCGAGCTGGACTGAGGCAAGGAAGTTGTCATCGCGCTTGTCGTATCGTGTGGCGACGGCTCGGAAATGCTTGAGTTTGTTGAAGAAGCGTTCGACGAGGTTGCGATAGCGGTAGAGGAACGGGCTGAAAGCCGGGATGCGCTTTCGGTTCGGCATGGGTTTCACACAGGCCCATGCACCGCGTTTCGCCAGAGCGGCGCGCATGGCATCACTGTCGTAGGCTCGGTCGGCCAGCAGGACGCAGCCTTCGCTCAGGCCGTCGAGCATATCATCGGCGGATCGACCATCATGGGCCTGTCCTTCGGTCAACTTGAGGCCGATCGGCAGGCCGAGCGCATCGACCAGGGCATGGATCTTGGTCGTCAGGCCGCCGCGCGAGCGACCCATGCAACGGGATCGGCCATCTTTTTTTGGGCGTTGGCTGCGTGCTGGTGAACGCGGATCGACGAACTGTCGATCATCTGGATGTCGCCCTCGTAAGCCGCTGAGACAGCCTGCAATATCCGCGCCCAGTGGCCCGCCTTGCGCCAGCGATTGAAGCGGTTCACGCAAGTCGTGTGCGGCCCGTAGCGTGCCGGAATATCCGCCCATGGAGCCCCGGTGCGCAGCCGCCAGAATATACCGTTCAACACCCGGCGGTCATCAACACGCGCCACACCCCGGACCTTGGTCGGAAGTAGTGGCTCGATCACCGACCACTCGAAATCCGTCAAATCGAAACGCGCCATCTCCCGCCTCCCTGCACCGGAAGGTTGAATCAGAACTCAGGCCGTTTGTGAATCCTGTTTATGGGTATGTGACCTAGTGCTTCGATCCGCCGGCACACAAACGGTCATAGCGGGCTTAGTTTGAATATTTTTTGATTTTTGTGAGGGGTACCGTCGGCTGATGCGTAACTTATAACAAGGGCCATTGCAGGGTGAATTCAAGGGATGTGTACCATCCGCCTCGCGTGCAGTCGTGCCAGATGTCCTGGAAAGGGCGCGCGAAAGTCATATGACCACTAAACGACCGCATGCGACCAGGCCCGCTCGATCTGGGGTGCTCGAGCAGTTCCTCGACGGCGCGGACACTTACGGTTTCTTTGTGCTCGACACATCCGGCTACGTGACGCTCTGGAGTGCCGGCTTCGAGACCATGAGTGGCTGGATCGAGAAGGATGTGCGCGGTCAGCACATTGCATTTCTCTATCCTCACGACGAAACGGAGGGCGGGGATCCCGCCGAAGAACTCAGCCGGGCTTTGGCGGCTGGGAAGATTGAGTATGAAGCCTGGCGCGTCCGCCGGGACGGATCCGAGTTTCTGGCGCGCACGACGTTGACTGCGCTCCACGATGAATTCGGCGCGCCTATGGGGTTTGGCGGGATATGCCGTGACATCACGGACGAGGCGGCAACGGAAAGGGCAGTCCAGGAGCGTGAGGAGCACCTCCAATCCATTCTCGACACCGTTCCCGATGCCATGATTGTCATTGATGAGCAGGGACGGATCACGTCATTCAGTGCGGCCGCGGAACGCCTGTTTGGGTATACCGAACAGGAACTGCTCGGGCAAAACGTCAGCTGCCTCATGCCCTCGCCCGATCGGGACAGGCATGACGGTTATCTCGATCATTATCACAAAACTGGCGAGCGCAGGATTATCGGGATCGGGCGGATCGTTGCAGGGCAGAAGCGGGATGGCACGACCTTCCCGATGGAGCTTTCGGTCGGAGAGGCGCGCGCCCACGGACGCCAGCTCTTTACCGGTTTCATCCGCGACCTGACTGCCAGGGAGCGCGACGAATTGCGGCTCAAGGAGTTGCAATCAGAATTGATCCATGTCTCGCGGCTGAGTGCAATGGGCACGATGGCATCGACGCTCGCACATGAGCTAAATCAGCCGCTGACCGCAGTAGCAAATTACCTGGAGGCATGCCGAGACCTGCTCATCGACGGTAGTGACAATTCCATTGAAATCGTCCGCGAAGCTATGGAAGAGGCGGCCAAGGAAGCGCTCCGGGCGGGCAACATTGTTCGGCGGCTTCGTGATTTTGTGGCGCATGGCGAAACCGAAAAGCACATCGAAGATCTGCAGCAGCTGATTGAAAATGCCAGCGCGCTTGCGCTCGTCGGTTCTCGCGAGCGGGGTGTACGTGCCATTCTCAAGCTTGATCCCGCCGCCACACCGGTCCTGGTCGACGGCGTTCAGATCCAGCAGGTGCTGATCAATCTCATTCGCAACGCAATCGAGGCAATGGCCGGCAGCGCTGTGCGCGACCTAGTGGTCTCGACCGAGATGATGAGCGGAGGTGTTATCCTCGTGTCCATCGCGGACACCGGACCCGGAATCGCTCCCGGTATCCTACCGCAACTGTTCGAGGCGTTCGTCAGCAGCAAGGCGGATGGGATGGGGCTCGGCCTGTCGATCTGCCGCACAATAATCGAAGCGCATGGCGGTCGAATCTGGGCCGAAGCGGTGCCGAACGGCGGTACCGTTTTCCATTTCACCTTAATGCAAGCGCAGACGGAGGACGACCATGTCGCCCAATAAGATCATTCATCTTGTCGATGATGAAGAAGCCATCCGCAAGTCGGTGGGTTTCATGCTCAAGACGATCGGCATCAAGGTGATTACCTATGCGTCGGGCGTTGAGTTTCTCAAGACGGCCCGGTCAGCGGAGGCAGGTTGTGTCCTGCTCGACATTCGCATGCCAGATATGGACGGCCTCGAAGTTCAGGCCGCATTGGCGAAGCGCGGAATAACAATGCCGGTGATCGTGTTGACCGGGCATGGCGACGTAACGTTCGCAGTGCGTGCCATGCGCGCCGGTGCCGTCGATTTTCTGGAGAAGCCGTTCGAAAAGGCGGCTTTGCTGCGGGCCATCGAAGAAGGCTTTGAGAGACTTGATGATGCACTAGGCCGTTCGGCCCGCTCTACCGAGGCGACCGTGATGATCGCCGGTTTGACTGGCCGGGAGCGCGACGTGCTTGAAGGGTTGGCGAACGGCTACCCCAACAAAACGATTGCCTATGATCTTGGTATCTCGGCGCGTACGGTCGAGGTTCACCGCGCGAACCTCATGACAAAACTTGGCGCAATCAGTTTGTCCGATGTCCTGCGAATAGCATTTGCTGCCGGCCTCGGCCGTTCAGGTGATGTGGGCGTCTTGAAAAACGACGACGGCGACGAACAGAAATCGGACTAGAATCGGCTGACAGAGTCAGCGTCCTCCCAAACCATGGGATCAATACGTAACGACGCCATCGCCGTATCTTGTCATTCCATATGCTACCAACAAGCAAATTGACGAGGCAATGCGGTCGTATGCGCCCTAGCACCAAGCACGGCAAAGTGTGTGCTTGCAGAATTATCCTTTCGGAGGACGATGTCGGCGTGCGGCGCTCGCTGCAACTGTTGCTCAGATCGAAAGGCTATGATGTGCGGTCCTACACGACGGCGAAGGCCTTGCTGCTCGATCCCGGCGCGCATCAGAGCGATTGCCTCGTGGTTGATTACTTCATGCCCGATATCGATGGTATTTCCATGCTGACAGCCTTGCGCGCTGCTGGTTGGACAAAGCCCGCGATCTTGATCACCGGGCATTATTCGCAGGAACTGGCGGATCGTGCAATTGCCGCCGGCTTTTCCAATGTCCTGGAAAAGCCATTTGGCGAACACATGCTGCTGGCATCGATCAGACGTCTGCTCGATGCCGCCGCGAACGACCAGTGCTCCTGCTGACACCCAGGCACATCAGAACGCGGAAACGACTAACTCAATTTCGGTTCTGCAGACTCCTCACATCCGCATACTCGCCATATCACGGCAGGCACGGGCGCAGTCGCGGCATATAGTGGCGCAATTGCGCATCACGGCATCGCTGTCTTTCGAGAGGCATGCCTCGGCACAGTTCTCGCAGAGGCGGGCACAGGCTTCGCAAAGCAGCGCGTGCTGCGACGACTTTCGCAGCATCGAATTGGCTGTTACCTGACAGAGCTCGGCGCAATCGAGCAGAATGGCAATACGCTTCGCGGACTCCGCCGAACGATCTTGCCCGATCGCATAAGTGGCAGTTTCGACACACTGGCGATGGGCGGCCATGCATTTGTCAACATATGCATCGAAGTTCATCGCCCCCATCGAGTCTCGCCCAGAGGCCGTCGCCTCCGCTGCCGCCGAGCTGGTCAGAGCCACCCCTGCCAGCGCAGCGCCCGAACCTATAACCGCACGCCGATCGAGCATTTCAGCCTCCCTTTTCCCCAATATTAAAGCAAACCGCCTCGATATTCGGACATGTTACCACCAAATGCGAAAGCCGGCGACAAAGCGGCGTTCGGTCGGATTTTCACCGACTGCACGCCTGAAATCTGCTGTCTTGCCGAAGGATCGCTCCCAGACAAATCCGATGTAAGGCGCAATTTTGCGTTCAACTTCGTAGCGGATGCGCAAGCCTAGTTCGAGATTGCTCAGCCCTGCCCCCAACCTGCGGTCGTTTGAGCTCTTGCTATAAACATTCGTCTCAAGTTGCGGGGTAGCAATCAGCCGGTTCGTCAAGAGGACATCGTAGGTCGCCTTGAGCCGCGCCGCCAAGCGGCCGTCGTCACCGACATAGCCTGTCAGCTGAATGTCGAACCAGTAGGGGGCAAGACCCTCAATACCTGCAGCCAGCCAGCGATGGGCGCCAGGACCTATATCTTGCCGCACACCGACCAGACTCCCCCAATAGGGGCGCTGGGCATGCCACCACATCGCCTCGACCGAAGATTCCGGATCGAGCTGCTCCCCCGCTTGCTTCAGGCCTTGGCTGCGCAGCCAGAGCTTGTTGTTATCGGGGCCGTTGCTGATCGCACCGGACCAACTGAAACCTTGACCCTGATTGTTAGTCGTGAACTCTGCTTCGTCGATAAGCACCTTCGATACGGACAGGCGATCTGCCATTTCGTATCCGGGCAGTGTCGAGTTCACATAGCCGTCCGAATAGGCGTCGGTGTCACGGGCATCGGCAGCCGGTTTGCTACTTTGCATCGCCCCCATGTCCATCCCGGCCATAGTCGTATCGGAAGGCCGCGGACTGGCCGTAGCGGGCTGCTGTGGGTCGGGCATGACCATGCCTGGCGGCGTTTGCTGGTCATGCGCTGCAGGCTGTTCCTGGGTGGTTTGAGCCCAGGCCCGGGGTGCGGCCATAAACGTCGAAATGGCCGCGACGCCGATGATAAGGGTCCGGTTCATGCGACGACAACCTCACGGAACATGCCCGCCGCCATGTGGTAAAGGAGGTGACAGTGGAACGCCCATCGGCCCATGGCATCGGCTGCGACGCGAAAGGCAATGCGCTGTGCCGGCTGCACCGATATGGTGTGCTTGCGGACCTGGAAATTGCCCCCCGGGTCTTCCAGGTCGCTCCACATGCCGTGAAGATGCATCGGGTGGGTCATCATGGTATCATTCACAAGGATGATCCGTAGACGCTCGTTGGGCTTGAAATGCAGCGGTTTTGAATCATTCAATTTGACGCCGTCAATCGACCAGATGAAGCGCTCCATGTTGCCGGTCAGATGGAGTTCGATATCCCGCTCGGGTGAGCGTGGGTCGATTGCCCCACCGGACGTCCGCAAGTCAGCATAGGTCAGTGCTCTGCGTCCCGTGCCGCGCAGGCCCACGCCGGGATCGTCGAGGTTGATGCGGGGAGAGTCGACCCGCATATCAACATTGGGGCCATATTCGGTGCGAGCGTGATGGGCGACCTCAGTTTTTTGGACAACGCCATGGTCGTGCTCCCCGCCCGTCATGGCGCCCATGGCCCCCATCATGTCGATCGGGTCGAGCCACGCGCGCGGGTCCCTCTTCGGGACCTCCGCCGCCATTCCCTCCGTCGGAGCCAACGTGCCGCGCACGGATCCGGACCGGTCCATGGATTGCGCAAAAATCGTATAAGCCCGGTCATCGGGGATCGTCACCAGAACATCGTAGGTCTCGCCCGGCGCGATGCGGAACTCATCAACGTCAACAGGTTCAACCGGTTGACCATCGGCGCCGATCACGGTCAGCTTCAGCCCAGGAATGCGGACGTCGAATAAAGTCGCAGTGCCCGCGCCAATGAAACGCAACAACACCCGCTCGCCCTTGCGCGCAATCCCGGTCCAGTTGCGAGTGTTGTTGCTCCCATTGCAAAGATAGGTGTAGGTCGCTGCCGAGATATCGCTGAGATCCGTCGGATTCATGCGCGCCTTGTTCCACATCTCGCGCTTGGCCACTGCTGCCGTCCAACCAAGCTTCGACACATCGGAGACAAAATCGCCTGCCGTTGGCTGGGCGAAATTGTAATAGCTACTCATCTTCTTGAGATTGAGAAAAACCTGCAGAGGCGCTTCATCCGTCCAGTCGCTGAGCATAACCGTATAGTCACGATCCGCGGCTGTCCCTGGCCCGGATCGAGGCTCGATTACGATCGGGCCGTATAGTCCGGTCTGCTCGGCGAGAGTATGTCCGTGATACCAGTACGTACCCGCCTGCTTAACCTCGAACGTGTAGGTAAATGTCTCTCCGGGCGCGATGCCTTTGAAACTGATCCCGGGCACACCATCCATGTCTGTCGGTAGGATAATACCATGCCAATGCACGCTGGTCATTTCATCGAGACTGTTCTTGACGCGCATCGTGACGGTTTCGCCCTCTCGAAGGCGCAGCAGTGGTCCCGGAACCGTGCCATTGACGGCGGTGGCGAACCGGGTCCGTCCTGAGAAATTCACCGGTATCCGGCTGATCTCCAGATCGAATTCCGTGCCGCTGAGCTCCTCAGACCGCCTGATTGCCGGTGCCGCGTTGGCTGGATTCCAAGCCAAACCGGCGGCGCACAATCCGCTTACCAAGGAAAGCGCCTGAACAAACTGCCGACGTCCGAGCTTGGCAGCGGGTTGCGGTACACGGTACAAATCATGCATTGTGATGGTCTGTCCAGAATTTTGAGGGGTGCCATTAGACCGCAGGCATGACCGCGCTGCTGAGCCGAGCGAGGTCAGTACGTCGACCAGGTGGGACGGCAGTTTTCCTTTGCCGGCCCACCTAGTGAATGTTGCTGCTACATGTCATTCATTGGCATCGGAGAACTACCCTGGCTTGGTGCCATTGAGCCGCCAGTCGAACCCTTGGGCATATCCTTGGCGCATCCGGCCTTGCCACCGCAACCGGACTGCATACCGCCACCGCCCATCGGCATGGCTTGCGATCCGCTCGCGCCCATCTGGTGTTCCTCCATCATCGTGCCGTGCATGTCACGCTCACCATGGCGCATCCCTGCTCGATGCGCCGCTTGTGTCGCAGTGCCGCACGGATTGGAGGTTTGGCCCGTCGTTGCAGCGGCTTGCGGCTTTGCCGGAAGATCCTTCATTCCCGGCGGGATCTCGTCGGCGATTGCGTAGCCACCACCAAACGCCACAAGGGCGGAAATAACCGGAACCATGACCGTACGATTGAAAATCTTGCTCACGTCTGCACTCCTTGTTTCGCATTGGGACCAAAACTGCGTAAGGACCCGTGCTGATCGCCCGCAGGAATGGAGTTTTGCATCTGCTAGCGATATGAGGAATGTTACGGATGCCGCTTGCGGGAGATGTCTGCAGCAAGTATTTGCTCGACAAGGTGGCACCTCCAACAACCCCTCGACATTTCCGGCCTGATTTGATTCAGTCTTCCTGACGGGACAGCGATGCGTCAGGCGGGATTGTTTGGTTTGTCGGAACATCTGAAGCGGCTGTCGGCGCATGGCGATCCGCTGGAAGAACTGGACCGGATCAACGACTTCGAGGCTTTTCGTCCGACACTGGCTGCGGCGCTGGCCTATGCTGACGGTGCCAAGGGCGGCCGCCCGCCGTATGATCCGGTGGCGATGCTCAAGGTTCTGGTGCTGGCGGCGCAGAACAACGTGCCCGATGGAGTATCTGATCCGGGACCGGTTGAGCTGGTTGCACTTCCTCGGTTTTGACCTTGGCGCGGCCACGCCCGATGCCAACACGATCCGCCTGTTCCGCGAGAAGCTGACCGAGGCGGGTGCGCTTGACGCGGTGTTCACAGACTTCGACCGGCAGCTCAAGGAACGCGGTTATCTCGCCATGGGTGGTCAGATCGTCGATGCCACGCTGGTGGCTGCGCCCAAGCAGCGCAACACCGCGCCTGAGAAGGACGCCATCAAGGCAGGCAAGACCGCCAGCGAGATATGGCCTGACTAGCCTGCCCGGGCGGCGCAAAAGGATACGGACGCGCGCTGGACGCTGAAGTTCGTCAAAGCCAAGCCCCTTATCTGACGGCAGGCCGGGCATCGCCATCCCCAGCTTCGGCTACAAGAGCAGCGTGTCGATCTGCCGGACCTTCGGCTTCATCCGCAAATGCAAGGTCACCGATGTGGCGCGCTTTGACGGGAAAATGCTGCGCGACGTCGTCACCAGCGACAACACCGCCTCCGATGTCTGGGCCGACACCGCCTATCGCAGCCAGGCCAACGAGGCGTGGCTCAAGCGGCAGAGCCGGGTCAGCCGCATCCACCGCAAGAAACCGCGCGGCAGGCCGATGACCGAGCGCACCGCCAAGGCCAACGCCGTCAAATCGAAGGTCCGCGCCCGCGTCGAGCACGTCTTCGCCCGGCAGAAGGACCAGATGGGGCTGTTCATCCGCACCATCGGTATCAAGCGCGCCGAGGCCAAGATCGCACTCGCCAACCTCGCCTACAACATGCACCGCCTGATATTCCACGAGCGACGGGCAGCGACAGGATAGCTGCGTCCGAAAGAAAGGAAAACCACCGAAAACAGCCGATATCGAGCCCCAAGAGGCTTGAAATCACGTCAAATCCAACGCCGCTTCCCCAAATCCGCTTATATCAACGGGTTGATGGAGGTGCCCAGGTTATTAGGCGCAAACAAGCTGACGCTTGCGTCGTCCCGAGGGCATGTGAGCGAGCGGATAGGAATAGCCGCCAAAGCTTATGGCGTACTGATATTCTGCGTACGGACGGGCCACTTTACCTGCCGTGGCGGGCAAAGACCTTCTCTCCGCCTGGGCCAAATGCGATCACATTATAAGGTTGCGGTGCCTGCCCGCGCACTTCCATGCCCGGCGATCCCATTGGCATTCCAGCAACCGCGAGGCCGGCGACGCCGCGAGGTCGCTGCGCAAGCACCCGCTTCATATCCGCGATGGGCACGTGTCCTTCGAATACCATGCCATCAACGATCGCGGTATGGCAGGACGAAAGTCTGCCTGGGACGCCTTTCGCGCGCTGAAACGCCACGCGCTGTAGATCGTCGATGATGACAACCCGGCGCGCGAACTGTTGGCGCACTTGGTTAGCCCATTTCTCACAGCATCCGCAGCCGGGATCTCTGTGAACGGCAATGTCCGCGGCAGCCATTGCTGCAGAAGGGATGGCGAATGCAAGCAATGTTGCGAAAATTGAAGATGTCCTCATCGTACGCTCCAGGTATCAAGAAGGTAAAAACATTTTTTACGCTTCTGCGCTTGCGCGAGATACTCTTAATTTTCAGAAATTCTTTGCTTTATATCAAATCTGACAACGCTACTTAGTCAAATTCCTCGTCGTGAATGCCGGGGGAAAATAAACTGGAGTGGTCAAAGGGCTTTGGGTTTACGCCGCTTCTTTGGCCAGCGGAAATACAGCAGCACTGTTCCACACAATGCCAAAACCAGACCGCCTGCCGCAAAAGCCATCAACCAAGGCGTGTTGAAATCCTCATGGTTTTTCCAGTCCATGATGTGAAGTCCCCAGAAAAAATCATAGAGCCGCCAAGTCCCATTTCGGACAGCTGTAATTCTCCCTGTGTTTGCAGATACATAGATTCGGGTCGATTCTTCGTCCGGAAAAGCCAGTTGCCAAGCTGGAAGTGGCCCGCGATATTCCGTCGATGCTTGAGCAATATGCAAAGCCGTAGAGGGCTGCTTTCCAGCCCCGCGATAGACACCCATGGCTATCGACCGCGCCCACTGTTCGTTTAGCGGAGAAAGTCGGTGACCGCTCTGCCCATCAAAGAGCTGCAAGGAACTGTCGACACCTTCCACTTCGACCACCGGTCTGTCGAGCAAACTGCGCAGCCGCACTTCCCGGACTGGACGACCTACCGTTTGCAGGATCCTGCCGAGCGCGGAATGATCAGCATCGATCGTGATATTTTGCGCCGACCGATCGATCAGGTGATCACCGTGCACCCTTTCGATCGGAAGGACACTCATCAGCAGACCACTTGCAAACCAGAGCAGCAATTGGGTGCCAATAATGAGCGCGAGCCAGCGGTGCAGTCGGCTCGACCTGACATGGAAGCGATGGCGGACGGGACTCAGAACCAGGTCCGTACACCGAGGACGAAACTTGTCGCCGAAACATTCTCGCCGTCCGCCCGTGCAAAGTCGGCCGTTCGGCCCATACGCCGATCGTACGAAATTCCGATGTAGGGCGCGAACTCGCGCTTCAGCTCGTACCGCAGCCTGAGGCCAAACTCGGCATTGGTAATGCCCGCCCCGATGCGGGTTTCCGGAACATCCTGTGCCGACAAATTGATCTCTACGCGCGGTTGGAGGATCAACCGCTGGGTGATTCTCTGGTCGTAATACCCTTCGATACGGCCAAGCACTTCTCCCTTGTTGGACAGGAAAACTGCCGCTTCTGTTTCGAACCAGTAAGGTGCCACCCCCTCGATGCCGATCGTGGCATATGTCCGGGACGGATCGGGCCTGAAGTCATAGCGGACCCCTGCCTGCAGGTTCCAGTACGGGTCGATTGCCCTGCTATAAAGCGCTTGGATCTCCGCGGTTTCCATGAACGCTTTGCCGCCCCGGAACTCGCCTTCTCCCTCGCTCTTCAAGGTAAGGCGGTTGACGTCGCCGCCATACCAGGCCTCGCCGTCCCAGCGATACCCATCCTTGCCATTCCTGACCTGATATTCAGCGATGTTCAGTGAGACGAAAGAAGTGCTGGTCCCGCCGTGTTCGCGCTGAAGCGAGCTTCGCGAATCCACCATGGCAGCAGGCCCGTACACGCGATCGGCATAGTGATCTGACGGCGGTGCCGGAGCCGGCGCTTCACCGGCAGAAAGGCTTGTTCCCCCACTGTGCCGATCTTTCATTCCGGGCATGTCGGCCATGTTGTGGTCCATAGCCGATCCGGAACCCTGCGACATATCCATGCCGGACATTTCGTCAGCTGCGGCGCCGTTTGTTTGGGAAGACGGAGCCATGACGGGCATGCTAGACATATCATGCCCGGCATGCTCGCCGGATTGCGACACTACGGGAGTCTGGGCGGACGGCGCAGACATCTGCATCCCTGACATGTCATGCCCCGTGTGGTCTACTGGAGCCGGAGCTGCGGGATGTGCTACAGGGGCTCGCGCGCGCCTTGCAGGGGGCCTCGCCACAGCCCTTCGTTTATTCGCCCCTGGTGGGGCCTTCGTTGCCTTCTTTTTAGGCACCGGGACTGCGACATGTGGCGTGTTCATGCCCGGCATGCCCGGCATCGATTGGGCCTGCGCCTCACCCGTCACAAGGACCGCAAAGGCAGCAACGCCAGCGAAAAGATGAAAGCAGCGCATCATGCTTCTCCTCGCGGACGGACCGAGACAACGCGCATCATCCCGGCATGCATGTGGTAAAGCATATGGCAGTGGAACGCCCAATCGCCCACGGCATCAGCGGTAAAGTCGAACGTTACCTTCCCGCCCGGTTGCACGTTGACCGTATGCTTGCGCGGCGAAAACTCGCCGTGGCCCGTGACCAGTTCGAAAAAATGTCCGTGCAGGTGAATTGGATGAGACATCATCGAATCATTCACAAGCGTCACGCGCACGCGCTCGTTCGCAAGAAAGGGAATGGGCTCGCGTTTGTCGCTGAACTTCACGCCGTCGAACGACCACATGTAGCGCTCCATGTTCCCGGTCAGATGGATTTCCATGGCGCGATCGGGCGCACGGACATCGGGGTTGCGCTCAAGGGCCATCAGATCGCGGTAGACAAGGACCTTATGCCCGACGTCGTCGAGCCCTTGCCCTGGTTCGCCGGTACGATCCATCGGCATCGGAGAAATTGTCTGCACGCCAGGACCCATTTTGACTTGCGGTGCATTGGCAGGATCCCGCATACTCATCGAACCCATGGCCATGCCAGCCATCGAGCTGTCGGCAGCTCCGCCGGGTGCCGCGCTCCCTGCCGAGCCATGGTTCATGCCTCCAGCAGACTGACCTGACCCCATATCCATCCCGGCCATCCCGCCAGCTGCGGATCCCGTCATGTCATGCCCCATGGCCGCGTGATCCATACCCGGCATTGCCGGGGTGCCCCCTGCTTGGGCCGCGCCTGGATCCATGGCGGCCATGTCCATACCCATGTCCTTCATGGTCGCGAGGGGACGCTTGCGCAGGTTTGGCACGTCCGCGGCCATTCCAGCCCTGGGGGCAAGCGTTGCCCGGGCCATGCCTGAGCGATCAACGGATTCGCCAACGAGAGTATAGGCGCGATCGTCGGACGGCGAGACAATTACATCGTAGGTCTCGGCAACCCCGATCTGGAACTCATCGACTTCGACCGGTCTGACATTTTGTCCATCGGCTTGGACGATACTGAGTTTGAGGCCGGGAATTCGGACGTTGAACGTGGTCATGGCCGAGGCATTGATAACGCGAAGCCGGACACGCTCACCCGGCCGGAACAGCGCCGTCCAGTTGTCTTTTGGCCCGTGCCCGTTGACCAGATAGGTGTAGGTCGAACCGGTCACATCCGAGATATCGGCAGGATCCATCCGCATCTTGCCCCACTCAAGACGGTCCTTGAGCGGCTGATCCTCACCCTTCGCCAGGCCACCCAAGGTCTGCCTCTGGTGGTTGAAATAGCCGCCGCCAACCTGCTTGAGTTTGCGATAGATCGCGTGCGGGTGCATCTGACTGTGATCAGAAAGCACGATGACGTGCTCTCGATCAGATTGGATGGGGTCCTCGCCGGCGGGATCGATTACGATCGGACCATAATGGCCAAGCTGCTCCTGAAGGCCCGAGTGGCTATGATACCAGTACGTTCCGGCCTGGACGACCGGGAACTCATATACAAACGTACTTCTTGGCTTGATGCCCGGGAAACTGACGCCTGGCACACCGTCAAACTGGAAGGGAACCAAAAGGCCGTGCCAGTGGATCGAACTGTCTTCCTCAAGATCGTTGGTCACAGCCAGGCGAACCGTCTGGCCCTGGCGCAGCCGTATCAAGGGCGCAGGTACGGTACCGTTTATCCCGATCGCATGGCTTTGGTGACCATCGATCATCATCACCTGGTGTGCAATCCGCAAGGCAATGTCATTACCTGCCAGAGTCGGGAGCGGCTTCACAATTCCCGCCGATCCCGACTGGGCCCAAGCCGGGAACCATGCCGAAGCCGCGAAACCGCCGCCCGCCAAGGTTGCATTGCGAATAAAAGCACGGCGATTCAGCGCCCGGCGCATATTGTTCCCTCTCGATCGCTAACAGGTCCCCTGAGCCGGGGACAGAAAACACTCATTATGCCTTACGCACGAACTCCCATTTTCCCTCAACGATCGCCGAGAAATTCGGAAAGACGCGTCCGGGCGCGATGCAGGCGCGTTTCGACCGCCTTACCGCTGACTGCGAGAACTGCGGCGGCTTCTGCCTGACTCAATCCTTCTACAGTACGCAGCAGCAGGACTTCGCGAAGCGATGATGGTAGCCGGTCGATCGCCTTGGTCAGGCGGCCAAGCTCCCCCTTTGCTGCCAGCGTCTGAAAAGCTGATGGTCCGTCATCGGGTACTGCTCTGACCTCCTCTTCACTCCAGACCTCGGCCCCGGAAAAGAGGCGGCGTACCAAGCGTCGGCGGCGCCAGTCGCGACATTTGTTTATGGCGATACGGGACAGCCACGCCCGCATGGGCCTATTCCCATCATAGGATCCCAGATGGGAATAAGCGGCGACAAAGCAGTCCTGCGTCAAATCGATTGCTTCTTCGCTGTCCCCGACCAATCCGCGGACGAGACGGTAGATCGGCTTTCGATGCCGATTCAGGATTTCGGCGAAGGCAGTTTGGCGGCCCGCCAGCGTAAGCGCCGCAAGCTCTCCGTCGGTACAGGTAGCAAAGTCGATGCTCACCGCACGTCGGCGGTCAACGCCTGAACT
This sequence comes from Novosphingobium sp. CECT 9465, assembly GCF_920987055.1. Lineage (NCBI taxonomy): Bacteria > Pseudomonadati > Pseudomonadota > Alphaproteobacteria > Sphingomonadales > Sphingomonadaceae > Novosphingobium > Novosphingobium sp. CECT 9465. Next base: position 161,213 of record NZ_CAKLBX010000003.1, on the reverse strand, counting down.
ACGGCACGGTCAAATTTATCTGCCTGTTCCGGACGAAGCACTTTCCGCATCGCGAAGATGTGTCCAAGCGTTGCAATTTGCAGCTCGCCCATGACCTCGTGGCTCCTTGTGATTGCAGCAACCACCTGGGGGCCATTGTCGTGTTCGGCCTCGATAGCCGCTGCGAGCCGCGCGTTGTCCGCGCGCATCTCGAGTTGAAGCGCCTGCAACTTGACCGAAAACTGACGCTCAAGCACTTCAATCTGCTCATTTTGACGCGGGTCCAAATCCAAATCCCGGTGCAGAAGCTGATGGAGCGCAGCACCTGCCTCAGGCGGAGCGGAAACTTGCCGACCAACTAATACCCCGCCCAGGGCGCCGGAGAACCCGGCCAAAATGATCAGGAACAAGGCACGCTTGTTCATCGCGCACCCAATAGCAACGTCGATGGGGCAAGAGGATTTGCCAGCGCAAAGGATGTCAAAGGTGAACTGGCCGCCTCCGAGGGCAAGAACGCACTGCTTGCCATGCCGAGCAGGGCTGCCCCGACGATTGCAAACAAGCTCGCCCGTCTGAGCGCTTCAGGCGGAAATTGCTGGATCAATGCCAAACGCTCGAACACCATCTGGTCCAGACGGTCGAGCCCGGAAGGGAGCGGCTCCTCGCGCAAACGACGGAGCAAAACATCAAGGTCATTCGTCATTGCCCGTTCTCCAATCCTCACGGCCAGCGCCAGCATCGCCGGTTCGCTTAAGCAATGTGGCGACTCCTACTCAAAAAGCCTGACACAACGCAGTTTTGTCTTGACCTACTAGCAAATACGCGGCGCGGGAGCGAAGCCCTCAAAAAATTTGCTGCACTCCCCGCAATCGCAACAAAATGTTCGGGCTGCGCCGACTTTTTTGTTTTCGCCATGAGGGGTCGTCGTTTGCCGTGCGTAATAATCAGTGTTGGCGGAAACCTCCGCATCATTGGAGAAGATAATGTTTCGCAAAGCACTCTATGTCCTGGCGCTTACGTCGGCTGCATTCTCGGCCACCGCCGCCATGGCACATCCGCGCCTCATCGGTGCTACGCCTGCGGCCAATGCTACGGTCGCAGCACCCACCCGCATCCAACTGACCTTCTCGGAAAACCTTGTCGGGCAATTTTCCGGCATCGATCTCACCATGACCGAAATGCCGGGCATGAAGATGGGACCGATGAAGATCAATGGCGTGGCTGCGACGGTAGCGCCGGACGGAAAGACCCTCGTCGTAGCGCTGGCCCGCCCGCTGGCGCGGGGTACCTACAAGCTCAATTATCATGTTGTGTCTGCCGACACGCACCGGATCCAGGGTACCTATACTTTCAAGGTGAACTAAGTTGATGACGGAAGCGGTTTCCATAGCCATCAGGTCGGGGCTCTACCTCGACCTGATGGCGCTTTTTGGGCTTCCGCTGTTCGGGCTCTATGCACTTCGCGGAGCCGAACGGGCAACTGGCTCGGTCCTGCCATTTCGATCGATCCTCGCTTGGGGATCAATCCTCGGTATAGCACTGTCGGTTTTAGCAATGATGGTTCTTGCCGCTTCGATGGCGGACGTGCCGATCACCGAAGTCGATCGCGCGACCTTGACCATGCTGATAACAGGGACGTCAATCGGTACCGCATGGCTGGTTCGGCTGCTGGCACTTGTGGCGAGCGGTCTGTGCGCTTTGCTGCTCAGGTGGCGACCAATTCTTGTCCTGCAGACGGCCTCGCTCTGTGGCGCAATAGCATTGGCGACGCTTGCCTGGGCGGGACATGGCGCTGCGGACGAGGGATTGACCGGATGGGTCCATCTCAGCGCAGATATTCTCCATCTTTGGGCCGCCGGGATCTGGATCGGTGCCTTGCTGGCAATGCTGCTGCTACTTTTCATGCCGCCGATTGACGAGAGCCACGATCGTGTTGTGCTGTCGCACCGGGCACTGCATGGATTTGGCATCGTCGGCTCGGGAGCGGTCGCGGCTTTGATCGCATCGGGCCTGGTCAACAGCTGGATATTAGTCGGGCCCGCCCATCTTGGCGACCTGTTTACGACGCTCTACGGGCAACTCCTGCTCGTCAAACTCATGCTCTTCGCCCTGATGCTCGTCCTGGCCGGAGCGAACCGGTTTGTTTATACGCCAGCCCTGGCAACCGCTATGGAGACCGGGGATACCGGATCAGCAGTCCGATCGCTGCGAAGAAGCCTCGCCTTGGAAAGCACAATCGCATTGCTGGTCCTGGGTCTTGTTGCGTGGCTGGGTCTGCTCCCACCGCCGGCTTCAGCTATGTAAGTAGTCAAGGCAAAGGCCGCGCGATCGATTTTATGGCCTTGAGGCCCGAGCCAAATCGCGAGATCGCGTCTTTATGTCGCTCAAGCTCGCCGTAGGAAAGGTAAGCAATTTCCAGATCGGCTATGCGGCTGAATGCGGGCCGGGATACCTGGGCGCGGACTTCAGCTTCGCGCGCATCGGGAGCAACCAGATAAAGACCGGCCGAGGCGTGAAGGTCGCTGCCACTCAAGGCCAAGTCCAGCATACGCACAATGCCCGAATAAATCGACGTTGAATGCTCGACCTCGAAAGCGGCCGCCACCGTGGCAGCGCCCTGGTCCAACCAGAGCACATCGATCAGACGAATGGCATCACCGCCGCGTGAGGTCGTAATAGTTTCAGGCAATGACGTCAGGCACCCTTCGCCTAGTCTGCGGCCATCATGCAGGCGGCTGCGATCGTTCGCCGCAATCCAGACATCATATCCGAGTGCATGGCCGAGGTCTCTCAGCCAGGCCTGTATCTCCGAGTGCGTGCGGTCACTTTCTCCCTGTTTGGCGAGCGGCTTGTTTAGGGCCGCGGCTTCAATGCGTGCCTGTTCAAGCCGCGCAATCCAGTTTCCAGGTTTTTCGTCTACATCGTCACGGGGTGGCGCTGGGTACCTTCCGGAACCAATATCGAACAACAAACCTCCGATTGCCCCGAGGTCATTGGACAGCAGATCCCGAAACTGCTCATTGAGGTCCAACATGCCGGAACGCATCGCGAGGAAGTGCTGCCAACTGCCAAGTTTGACTTTCGCACCAGTCAGCTTGTTAAACCCGTTCACGATAGCCGTGTTGAACGGGGGTACAAGAGTCGGGTGCAAGAAATAGAGAAGATTGGCAACCGCCGGGCCCAAGCCCTTTATTTTCAGCGCATCGATCTCGTGAATGCCGGCGACAACCTCTTCGGCGGTATCGCAGCAGGCGCAATGGTGCAGTAGCTGTCCAAACGCGCGCTGGTTGACCGGGTTCTCGTAGATGTCGGGTATCCGCAGCTTCGGCTTCCAGAGAAAGGCGTGGTCGGCACCTTTGAAAATCTGCCGCTGCTCGGCGATTGAATGGACCACGGTTTCGAGCGAAGAGCCGCGGTACGCCACGCCAAAACTGCCATCCTCAATAGCGTCAACGACTTGGGCAAGACCGCGACGGATCGAACGGAAGTTCTTCAGGCGTTCGTCCCACAAAAACCAGCTTTGGTAGGTGGCGTTGGGATCCTCTTTCCAGCGCTGGATCAGTTGTCGAGCCCGCATGTCGAAATCAGCCAAAGTCAAGGTCTCCACCCAACACCACCCAGGTGCTGTAGCCAAGCTCTCAGGGCAACGCCAGCGACCCGTCTGAGCACATGGAACAAATGCCGGTCATCGTCGAAGCGTACCTCAATTTGGCGGTTTGCGCAGCTTCGCCACCTTGGGGACATTACGGATATAGAACCGGGAGTAGGGTCCATAGTCTCTGGTTCCGGAGAGGCGAACAACCACTTTCACACACGGAGACCGAAAATGAAGCTCAAGACCAAAATTTCTCTCGCCATCGCCAGCATCGCCATGCTGGGCGCCGTCCCCGTAGCTGCCGCTAGCGTCGGCCACTCTTGGTTCATGCGCGGCTCGATCGTTGGCGAGCAAGCAGAAGGCAAGGTCGTCTGCATCGGCAGCGAAGATGGGGCGACGGTTGGCCAGATTCTCGATGCCTACAAGGTCGTGCAGAACCCAGGCCCCGGCAATAAAGGCGCGGGCCCGACATTTCGCCGGGAACGGACTGGTCATGTCCGTATCGACCACGTCTATGACGCTCACTTCGCCCACGTAAGCGTCGTCGATGGCGCTCCGTCCGTACACGACATTGTCGAATTGCGCCGCACTCGGCGCTAAACGCAGGGCGTGGAGACAGCAAACGGCTGTTTCCACGCCCACCGCCGCAATGCCTGAGCTGGCACTCCTGAACTGACGACGACAATTCAGAGCAGTTCCGGCGCAGAATCCTTCTTGACCTTGGACCATGGTCTAAGGGTTATTTTGGAATGTGATCGGCTATGACTCGATTCAAAATCGGCGAATTGGCCCAGGCTGCAAATGTACCGAGGGATACCATTCGCTATTACGAGCGCACCGGTCTGCTATCGCCCCCCGAGCGCACCAGTTCGGGGTACCGGCTCTATGACCAGTCGGATGTCGATCGGATGAGGTTTATCCGTGCCGCCCAATCGCTCGATTTCACCCTCGCCGAAACGAAATCGCTGCTCGAGTTGAAAGCGAGCGATCATGCCAAGGCCTCGGATATTCTGGCCGTGACACTGGCCAAACTGGATCAAGCCAAACTCAAGGTCGAGCGGCTCGGCCACATCCGCGAGATTCTTCAAAAGCTGGCCGATGCCTGCCCCCAGGATGCCGCGACCGATGCCTGCCCGATCCTCGATTTCCTCTCAAATGGGGACTTTGTGGAACTCGGGTCGAAAGAACAAAAAACGAGCAAGATGGAGAGGACCACCACTCTTACAACAAGGAGGGAATTAACATGAGGTACGCAATGATCCTGGCTCTTCTGCCGGCCAGCCTGCTGGGCGCCTGCGCAACCATTCCGCCGACGAGCGCAGAGGTCGAGAGTTGTCAGAGAATGGAAAGCGAGATGGGCGTCGGGCAGACCCACGACCATAACGAAATGAAGGGACGGGGTATCAATCCGATGAACCTGTCGCATGCTCGCTGCCAGCAGATTCTCAAGCAATAGCCGCCTGGAGCCGCCGAGGCTGGCAGCAGGTCGTTGCTTCGCCTCGGCGGCTCCACTCACTACATCACAAGGAGAAGACGTCATGACACTGTTTACCAAGATCACCGCGTCGGCGATTGGTGCATTTGCACTGGCTGGCTTGCTTGCCGGCTGTGACAAGAAGGCCAGCGATACAACAGCAACGCCTACCGCGAGCGCAACGACCAATGCACCGGCTGCAACCGGTAACGAGGCCGCGGCCAGCGCAGCTGATGATGCCAACCGTGCAAGCGGGGATACGATGCCAAACGATATGGCTGAGCGTCACCGCCAGAAAATGGACCATGATTCCATGCGCCAAGGGAACCAGATGGGGCCAGGAGCCAGCCCGTCGCCGAGCGACAGCCCGGCAGCACCCATGAAGGATATGTAAGCAGGCTTGTCGATCCGACGAGCGCGCTATTGTCTATGTCCGTTTGGACACGGGTCGCACCGTGAGGCAGATCGCCTTGCCCGGGGCATGCATGGTTAACTGTCGTATCTCAATTACGCCGCCAAGGGGGGCCGAAAATCGGTCGGTCCAGCTCGATCCCTTCAGCCCCGCGCATCAGTTCGACGTAATGACACCAATGAATGAAGGATCGGGGCGTTGCAGGTCCATTTTAACTCTCTAACCAGAGCAACTTCCCGGCGCGTAGCTGGACGCCCGCGAATCCTCTTGGCCGGCCTGGCGCTTGTGGCGGCACAGCCGCTTGTGGCGCAGGACCCCGCAGCCGAGCATGCCTCCCATCATCCCGGAACCGCTGCCGGATCGTCGCAAGCTATCCCTCCTCCAGGAAGCGCCGCGCAAATGCCCGGCAATTCGGGCAGCCCGGCTGCGGGGGGTGCAATGGCTCAGATGATGCAGAAGATGATGGCTCCGGCCGGCTCATCGCCGGGCGGTATGGCTGCAGGCTGCTGCGGCATGGGCGGAGTAAAACCCTATTACGCGTCCCTGATGGAATGGCCGGCGCTGACCGACGACGCACGCAGTGCCGTGCGCCCCTTGGCGCTTGAGCGGCTCAATGCCGGAATGGTCGCGCTTTCGACACAGCAGACGCAAATCCACCATGCAATGTCCATGAACGATTTTGCCGCCGCTTCCACGGCCATTTCACGGGCACGCGAGAATATAGCGCTCGCGGAGAGCGGCGCAAGCGTGCTCAAGGGGCTCGCCGAGGAACGCGCGCCCCGCGATATGGCGCTCAGCTGGTTCAAAACCGAGACTGCAATTGGAGGAGACAAACAGATGCCGACTCATGGCGATCTTGCAGGTCTGTCATGGTGGCACCTGATCGCAATGGCACTCCTTGCCGCTGCAGTCGCGGCAGCGCTGCTGTCATGGAACGCCCGGCGTCGGCGTGTTGCCGGGCTTGTCGAGCGTTTGGCTTCGGGAGCTCCGGTAACCACCGGTCCCGCAAGTCCGCCCCCGCCGCCAACCACCATGCCGTCCTCGCCTGCCGCAGCACAGCAAAAGCCATGGAAGGGTACCTTGCGGATCAAGGCGATCTTCCAGGAAACACCCGCTGTGAAGACCTTCCGGCTGATGGAGCCAAGTGGCGGGGCCATTCCCTTCAGCTTCCTGCCGGGGCAATATGCCACCATCACGTCGGAGATCGACGGCCAGAAGGTGCGACGATCCTATACAATCTCATCGTCGCCAACCCAACGCGACTATATCGAGCTGACCATCAAACGCGAGCAGAATGGCCTGGAATCGCGCCATTTGCACGATCACGCACTCGCCGGCGATCTCCTCGAGATCGCCGCGCCTGCGGGCCGGTTTTTCTTCACCGGCGAAGAGGCTGAAGGAATCGTCCTGATTGCTGGCGGCGTCGGTATAACCCCGATGATGAGTGTATTGCGCAGCCTAACCGACCGATCGTACGCCTACGACGTCTTTTTGCTCTATGGAGTGAATACGCCTGCGGATTTGATCTTTGCCGAGGAATGCGACTATCTCGCCCGGCGTCACCCCCGGCTGCACATTGCTTCCGTTGTCGCCAAGCCTGAGGGCACAGAGTGGACGGGCCCGGTTGGCTATATCACGGCCGAATTCATCGCCTCGACCGTTCCGGACATAGCTCGCCGCCGCATTCACCTGTGCGGACCCCCACCCATGATGGCAGCGGTAAAGACCGCGCTCGAAGAGCTTAAAGTGCCTTCCGAACAAGTCAAAACTGAGGACTTCGCTCCCCCGAAAGGCGGACCGGTACTGGAAGCTGAAGCGTTGCCGCAGGCGTCGGCCTCGGCCTCGGCAGAAACCGGAACCGACGCCTCACCGCCTGTTCCCGCGCTTTCCGCACATGCATCGATCACCTTCTCGGGGTCGGGGAAGTCCAGTCCATTGGCGCCGGACCAGTCGGTGCTGGAAGCGGCGGAAGCACTAGGGGTCACCATCGACTACGATTGCCGTCAGGGAACTTGCGGCCGATGCAAAGTGCCGCTGCGCGAAGGCCAGGTCGTAATGGAGGTCGAAGATGCCCTCTCGGCGGCCGAAAAAGCGTCGGGAGTGATTCTGGCCTGTCAGGCCAAGTCCACCGGAAACCTGGTCGTGGACGCGTGAAATGACCGAGACCGAGAAAACCACAATCAGTGGGCTGATCGGGGCGCTCGTATTGCTTGTGCCCGCATTCATCATCCACACTGCACCGAGGTTCCCCGGGAGCCTGACGGGCAGCATAATCGGCATTGTCGCGGCGGCGCTGTTCCTGTTGTTGATGGTGTACACGGCGGTCAAGCACCAGCCCAAGCTCAAGCAACTAGTGACTGGCCGGATTTCGCTCAGCGCCTTGATGACCTTCCACGCCTATGCCGGAAGCATCGGCGCCTTGCTCGGAATTGTTCATTCGGGACACAAGTTCGACAGCACGCTTGGCGTGGCGCTGGTTGCAACTATGCTGATTGTCGCTTTCACCGGCTTTATCGGCCGGTACTATCTAGCCCAGATCGGCCAAGAACTGAAACTGCAGCAGCGCGAACTTAAACTGCTGCGAGACCAGTTCGACGCGTTTGCACGCACAGCCCCGGCGCAGATACCTGGTTCGCCTAGTATAGGCCCGGCAGGATTACCTCTGGGCCACCTGCTTGGCGCGATATCCGACCTCGAATTTGCCATCATGGCCCGCGACGCGATCAAGCGCACTCTTTCACGCTGGCTCATCCTGCATATTGGTGCCGCGATCGCAATGTACGGGCTCCTCTTCATCCATGTCTGGAGCAGCTACTATTTCGGCCTGCGGTGGCTCCCATGAAACCCAGCAACCTGTTCTACCTGGCTTTGGGAGCCATCGCCCTGTTTGCCGCCATCGCCATTCCGGTTAGCGTCTATCGTTCGAGTAGCGCCGCAGCTCCGCGCTGGGTGTCAGCTGTCGAACCAGGGCCGCTCTCGAAGGCACATGCCTTCCTCGAGAACAAGTGCGAGAGTTGCCACACCCCCAACAGCGGCGTGAAGGCACAAAACTGCATAACATGCCACGCAGCCGCCACGGATTTGCTGATGAAACCTGCGACCGCATTCCACGCGAAGATATCGGAATGCGCCGGTTGTCATGTTGAACATCAAGGGTTCGGTATCAGGCCAACAAAGATGGATCACGGTCTGCTTGAACGGATCGCCATTCAAAAAGGCGGCTCCGCGACCACGCTCGACTGCCTATCCTGTCATGCCCCGATCGACAGGCACAAAGGGTATTTCGGGAAAGATTGTGCCAGTTGCCACCAGACTTCGAGCTGGAAAATTCCGGGCTATCTCCATCCCAGTCCACGATCGACCGAATGTTCACAGTGCCACAAGGCACCTCCGAGCCATTACATGATGCATTTTCAAATGATGGATCAGCCTATTTCAGGCGAACACAATGCCCGAGTCGATCAGTGCTACAGTTGCCATCAAACCGACTCGTTCAACAACATTAGAAGAGTTGGCATGGTGAAAGTGCATTAATTATTGAATTGCGTACGGCCATCTCGATTGTTTTTAAATAATCGGCAGCGGAGCAGGAGGAATAATATATGCCGGACGCTCAATATCATTGCAGGACAAGAATGCCGACCGGGGCAAAAGTGGTCTTTATCGGATTCGCAGTCGTCGCAGGCTATTACCTAATGACGGAGCATGCAGCTCATGTCCTGACCGCACTGCCACTGCTCCTCTTCCTATCCTGCCCGATCATGCATCTCTTCATGCATCACGGCCATAATCACGGTCGCACCCATGCCGTGCCGCCTGCGTCAGAATCAACGCCGGAAAAGGGAGGCGACAATGGGAACGCATGACATGCAGGGCTTCGGCCTGTGGGGCCTCGCCTTCGTCAACGCGGCGATCTTCATCCTGTTTGCCCTGAGCTTCTTCAAACCGCAGTCGGCGCGGGACTGGCGCAGCTTCAGCGCATTCAGTGCGTTTCTCGTTGCGCTCTTTGCCGAAATGTATGGCTTTCCGCTCACCATTTATCTCTTCTCGGGCTGGCTGCAGTCGCATTATCCTGGCGTCAATTGGTTCAGTCACGACGCAGGCCATCTGCTCGAAATGATGTTCGGATGGCGGGTCAACCCGCACTTTGGCCCCTTCCACATGGCAAGCTTCGTCCTGATCGGTGCCGGCTTCTGGCTAATTTCTGCAGGCTGGGCCGTCCTCCATGCCGCCCAGCAGAATCGCGCCATGGCGACAACCGGTATCTACGAACGTCTGCGACACCCGCAATATGTCGGCTTCATCATGGTCCTGACCGGTTTCCTGCTACAATGGCCAACGCTGCTGACGGTTGTGATGTATCCGGTTCTGGTGGTGATGTACGTCCGCCTAGCGCGCCATGAAGAGCAAGCTGCGATTGCGGAATTCGGCGATGCCTATCGTGACTATATGGCGCAAACCGGTGGCTTCTTCCCCAGATGGCATAGTGAAAGCGCCAGGTGAGATGCCAGTCCGTTGGCCTGTATAAAATGAACGCTTGACCCTGACATGATGTCAGACCCCATATGATGATGCGTTAGAGGAGAATCGATATGACATCGACTGATCACAAGGCGCATGACCATGATGGCGCCTGCTGCAGTGGTGCGGCGAAAAAGGCCGGCAGTCCGGCCACGATCGACCCGGTTTGCGGGATGAAAGTCGATCCGTCGGCGACCGAACACCATGCTGCTCATCATGGTCAGGACTACCATTTCTGCAGCGCTGGCTGCCGCACCAAGTTTGTCGCCAACCCCGATCTGTACCTCTCCAAGGTGGCTGCACCGCCGCCAGCAGGGGCGAACGACGTCATCTACACCTGTCCGATGCATCCGGAGGTACGGCAACTCGGGCCGGGCTCGTGCCCGATCTGCGGCATGGCCCTGGAGCCTGCGACCGTTACGCTCGATACCGGACCCAGTGCAGAACTCACCGACATGACCCGGCGCTTCTGGATTGCACTCGTCCTGACCCTACCCGTTTTCGCGCTCGAGATGGGCGGTCACCTGACCGGGCTCATGATGTTCGTTGGCAAGCAGACATCGAACTGGATCCAGTTTGGGCTCGCAACACCGGTCGTGTTGTGGGCTGGCTGGCCGTTCTTCGTGCGCGGATGGGCCTCGATCAAGTCGCGCCACCTCAATATGTTCACGCTGATCGCCATGGGCGTGGGCGTCGCCTATCTCTACAGCCTCGTCGCACATTTCGCGCCGTCGTTGTTTCCCCCGGCCTTTCGCGACACGATGGGCACCGTTCCGGTCTATTTCGAAGCGGCCGCCGTGATCACCGTGCTCGTCCTGTTGGGACAGGTTCTGGAACTTCGGGCGCGAGAGCGCACCTCAGGCGCGATCAAGGCGTTGCTCGATCTGGCGCCTAAGACTGCGCGGCGCATCACCGCGGATGGGCAGGACGAAGAAGTCACGCTCGACCTGATCGTTGTCGGTGATCACCTTCGGGTTCGTCCCGGCGAAAAGGTGCCTGTCGATGGCGTCATAGCCGAGGGGCGGGTCTCGATCGATGAATCGCTGGTCACCGGCGAGTCGATGCCGGTGACCAAGGAAGCCGGCGCCAAGGTCATCGCTGGCTCGCTCAACAAGACCGGTAGTTTCGTCATGGTGGCCGAGAAGGTTGGAAGTGAGACGCTGCTCTCGCGGATCGTCCAGATGGTGGCAGAGGCGCAGCGCAGCCGCGCGCCGATCCAGCGCATGGCGGACCAGGTCTCTGGCTGGTTCGTCCCTGTAGTTATTGCGGTCGCGCTTGTTGCCGCTGCCGCCTGGGCGCTATTCGGGCCGGACCCGCGCCTGACCTATGCCCTGGTCGCTGCGGTCTCGGTGCTGATCATCGCCTGCCCCTGCGCTCTTGGCCTCGCCACCCCCATGTCGATCATGGTCGGTGTCGGGCGCGGCGCGCAAGCGGGCGTGTTGATCAAGAATGCCGAGGCCCTCGAGCGCTTCGAGAAGATCGACACGCTCGTCGTCGACAAGACCGGAACGCTGACCGAGGGACGGCCCGCTGTGACCGGTATCCGCACTGTCAGTGGCTGGGAGGAAAACGAGATCCTTCGCCTGGCCGCCAGCCTGGAGCGGGGAAGCGAACACCCGCTGGCGGATGCCATCCTGCGCGCTGCGCAGGACCGCAAGCTCGAACTAAAACAGGCCAGCGATTTCGATTCTCCGGTGGGGCGCGGCGTGACAGGTACAGTGTCGGGCAAGCATGTCCTCCTTGGCGGCCCGCGTTTCATGGCCGAGCAGAAGATCGACACGGCTCAGCTCAACGCCGACGCCGAAGCGATGCGCGCCGAAGGTGCGACCGCGATCTTCGCCAGTGTCGATGGCAAACTGGCAGGGCTCCTGGGGATTTCCGATCCGATCAAGGAAACATCTGCCCAGGCTATCCGCGACCTTAAAGCCGATGGCATCCGCATCGTCATGATGACTGGTGACAATCGCACCACGGCGCTCGCGGTTGCAGCCCGTCTGGGAATTGATGATGTCGAGGCCGAGGTGCTGCCCGAGGACAAGGCCAGCGTCGTCCAGAAGCTGCGCGCCGAAGGCCGCAGCGTCGCCATGGCCGGCGACGGCGTCAACGATGCACCAGCCCTCGCTGCGGCAGAGGTTGGGATCGCCATGGGTGCGGGCGCCGATGTCGCTATCGAAAGTGCGGGCGTGACCTTGCTGCAGGGCGATCTGGGCGGCATCGTGCGGGCGCGGCGGCTGTCGCGGGCCGTCATGCGCAACATCCGCCAGAATCTGGTCTTCGCGTTCGCGTATAACGTGGCGGGTATCCCGATTGCGGCAGGCGCGCTGTACCCGGCATTTGGCTGGATGCTTTCGCCCGCCATTGCAGCGGCTGCCATGGCCCTGTCCTCGGTCAGCGTCATTAGCAATGCCCTGCGCCTGCGGATTGTCCGGCTATGACTGATTTGCCGCTTCACTACGAGGCGAGCGCGACAATCGCCCGCTCGGCGGAAAGCATCTTCGCGATGGCCGACGAGCCGAACTTGATGACCAAGCATATGGGCGGCCCTTCGCTGATGATGGGCGGCGGCTCCATGCGGTGCGAGCTTGACGCTCTGGGTGGAAAGGCTACGGGCTCTGTGATCCGGCTTGCCGGAACGGCCTTCGGATTGACCATAGCGGCTGAGGAAGTCGTCGAGGCTCGCGTGCCGCCAACGCGCAAGGTCTGGGCGACCATCGGTATGCCGCAGCTTGTCGTCATACAAGCTTACCGGATGGGATTTGCAATCACCCCATTCGGCGCCGGGAATCTCCTCCTTGTCTGGATCGACTATGCGCTGCCAGAACCCGGCTTGGCGCGTTGGCTGGCGCGCGCATTTGGGGGCATGTTTGCCCGTTGGTGCGTCAATAATATGGTGCGGGAAATCCAACATCGACAAGCAGGTAGGCCATGAACATCGGTCAGGTAGCCGAGGGATCGGGCGTATCGCAGCGCATGATCCGGCATTACGAGAAAATCGGCCTCATCCCCGCACCACCACGGCGCAACGGCACTTTCCGGGATTATTCGCCTGACGACGTCCATCGTCTGCGGTTCATTGCTAATGCGCGCGATCTCGGGTTTCCGATCGAGGAAATACGGGAACTGCTTTCGTTATGGGGCGACCGTAACCGGTCGAGCGCAGATGTCAAAGCCCTGGCGCTGGCGCGAGCAGCACTGCTTCATGGCAAGGCGCTGCAACTCGAACAGATGCGCGCCACTTTGCTGGATCTGGCCGAACAATGTTCAGGCGATTCACGGCCCGAGTGTCCGATCATCAATGGCATCGCGCAGGATGAAGCCCGTCGCAAGGCCGTGTAGAAGGATAACCTGACAGACGTCTCGCAGGAGATCCCTCACCTCACGTTCACGCCGGTCTGGCGGATCCAGTCACAGATTCGAGCCTGAAAGGAATGACGTGCGGGCGATCCCACCTGACGGCCTGCCGGTTCCACCCCAATCGGTGGCAGAGCAGCTCAACTTGGGTTGCTTCTGCATCTCGCTCGATCGCAGGGAACTGGCAGATGCCCTGGACAGGGCAGTCCGGAGCGAGGGCTTCGCGGCGCGCCTGGGCGCGTCGCATCCGACGTTGTTTTCGAATGTTCCTGTGTTCGTGCCATCGGAAATGCTGGCCCAAATGATGCTGATTGTTGGTGCCGTCGAAGAGGCGGCGCGATTGCCGGCTTATCGTGCGGCAGCGCTGGCCTATGCGCCGCTTTCGGCAAGGCAGGACTTCGGCCCGCTTGGGGCATTCATGGGCTATGACTTTCACCTCGCTTCCGACGGCCCCAAGCTGATTGAAGTGAACACGAATGCTGGCGGGGCCTTCCTCAATGCGCTTCTGGCTGGCGCACAGCGTGCCTGCTGTCCGGAGGACCGATTTGCCGTTCGTGCCCCAACCGAAAGTGATTTCGCCGAGCGCGTGGCGCGCATGTTTGTCGCCGAATGGCAGCGGCACCGAAGCAAGGGTCGACCCGCGCTGATCGCAATTGTCGACGATATGCCCGAGAAGCAGCATCTCTACCCGGAGTTCCAGCTGGCGCAGGATTTGCTCGAGAAACAGGGCATTCGGGCAGTCATCGTTGACCCTGCGCAGATGGTCTACGATGGACAGAAACTCACGGCTGAGGGGCAGGTGATCGATCTGGTCTACAACCGATTGGTCGACTTCTCGCTTGACGAGCCGCGACATGCCGCGCTGAAGGCCGCCTACCTTCAGGGTGCAGTGGTCGTGACGCCGTCACCCCACGTGCACGCGCTTTTGGCCGACAAGCGCAACCTTTCACTGCTCTCGGATGATGCCCGGCTTGAAGATTGGGGTCTACCGGCTGCATATCGGGCCGTTCTGCGAAACGGCCTGCCGCAGACTGTTGTCGTCACTCGCGCGAACAGCGAGGATCTTTGGCGAGAACGACGGAACCTGTTTTTCAAACCGGCGCGCGGCCACGGCAGCAAGGCGGCATATCGAGGTGACAAAGTCACGCGGCGGGTGTGGGACGAGATTGTCAGCGGCGAATATGTCGCGCAGACCTTCGCCGCGCCCACTGTTCGTAAGTAAGCGCCGATGGAACCCGGCCTTGTGCGGAATGGGGTTGGCGTGAATTTCGCGGGGCAGATGGAGGCCTTGCGAGTGGATATTGAGCAGTCAAACGAGCCTCGTATGGGCGCTCGTCAGGATGGTGGAGCGGTCGTGCGTGTCGAGCGACGGCGGCATTGGAGCGACGAGGAAAAGCTCGCGATCCTGAAGGAGACGACGCAGCCCGGCGTCATAGTGGCGGCGGTTGCGCGTCGTCATGGGATCGGAACAGGCCAGCTCTATACATGGCGCAAGCAACTGCTGCGCGGGGCGATGGCGGGTTTTGTTCCCGTTGAACTGGTGAAGCCCGAGCCCGCGGGCAAGCTCACCGAAGCTGGCCGGATCGATATTCAGCGGGGCGGAGGGTTCACCGTTTCGGTGGACAGGCTGGTTGACCGGGAGGCGCTGAAGCTGGTCCTCGAGATTGTCGGGGAGCTTGAGCGTTGAGTCTGGCGCTGCCGCCATCGGCCAAGATCTATCTGTCACTGGCGCCGTGCGACATGCGCAAAGGCTTCGACGGGCTGTCGGCCCAGGTTCGTAATATCCTGCAGCTTGATCCATTCTCTGGTGCAGTATTCCTGTTCCGCGGGAAAAGAGGTGACAGGTTGAAGGCGCTGGTCTGGGACGGGTCGGGGCTTTGCCTGTACGCGAAACGTCTCGAGCGTGGAAAGTTCGTGTGGCCGCGAACCCAGGATGGAGCGGCAGCTCGGCTGTCGGGCGCGCAGTTGGCGATGTTGATTGAAGGCCTCGATTGGAGGCAGGCGATCATTCACGACGAGGTGCCCGTCCCGACACTTGCATGAGCGAAAAAGTCACGGAAAACTGCGGTTTTAGGTAGGATCGGGAAGGCATTTTCGCTATAGTTCCGGGCATGCGGTTCGACCTTGATCGCCTTCCCACAGACCCGGTTCTCCTGCAGAAAATGCTGCGGGAGATGGCCGAAGCCATGAAGGTAGAGCGGACCGAGCTGAAGGCGGCAAAGCATACCGTCAAGACCCAAAGCCTGACGATCGAAAAGCTGGAGCATCGCCTTGCCCGACTGCTGCGCGTCCAGTTCGGTCGCAGCTCCGAAAAGATGGATATCGCGCAACTGCGCCTGATGTTCGACGAGGTCGAGGCCCCGGAGCCGGCCAATGACGACGTAGCCGCAGCGTCAAAGCTGAAATCGGCACGCAAGGCTGGAGCCCGGATGCCGATCCCGGCGCACGTCCCGCGCCTGACGACGGAACATCGCCCAGAGCCCTGTGGCTGCGGTGGCATGGAAACTGTCATCTGCGAAGACGTCACCGAAGTTCTGGATTATGTGCCGGCCCGCTTCCGCGTCCTGCGCCATGTTCGTCCTCGTATCGCCTACCGGGCCTGCGAGACGATCCGACAGACTCCCGCCATCGATCTGCCGTTGCCCAAGGTCATGGCGAGCAGCGCGCTGCTTGCGCATCTGGTCGTCAGCCGCTTCGTGGATCATCAACCCTGGCACCGCCAGTCGGTGATCTTGCGGCGCCAGGGCGTGGACATTGATCGCGATGTAATGGGGCGTTGGTCCCGCAAGCTGGCTTGGTTGATGGCCCCGCTCGCAGAACGCTTGCTCGCCTACGTCCTCCAGGCTCCCAAGATCCATGGTGACGAGACCCCGGTTACATTGCTCATGGGTGAGAACGGCAGCCACACAGCCTACTTCTGGGTGTATCTGCGCGATGGTCGTTCGAGTGGTGACATGAGCCCGCCTGCTGTGGCGTTCCGCTTCACCACCGGCCGCGGCGGCGAGCATCCCGCAGCCCATCTCGCCGGGTATCAGGGATATCTCCAAGCGGATGGCTATGCCGGCTACAACGCGCTGTATCGCGACCCGAAGACGAAGGCCCCACGCAACGTGACCGAGGTGGGTTGCTGGGCACATGCGCGGCGCAAGTTTACCGACATTCTGGAAAAGAACCCGTCGCCGGTCGCGGCCGAGGCCGTCGTGAGGATAGGCGAGCTGTTCGCGATCGAGCGCGACATCAAGGGCGCACCACCTGATGCACGACGGCGGGTCCGCAAGCAGCTGGCCGCACCGCAACTGGCTGCCTTACGGCCCTGGCTCGAAGCACAGATGCGCGGGCTGTCTTCGGACAGCGCATTGGCGAAGGCTTGCCGTTATCCGCTCAACCGGTGGGCGGCGATGATCCGCTATTGCGACGATGGCCTGCTCGAGATCAGCAACAACCTGGTCGAGAATGCCTTGCGCGGCATTGCACTTGGTCGGCGCAACTGGATGTTCGTCGGTTCGACCAAGGGCGGAGATGCTTCGGCCCTGTTTTACTCGCTTGTCGAAACATGCCGCCTGAACGGCGTGGAACCCGAAGCTTGGTTTACCGACGTTATCGCGCGTATCGGCAACCACCCGATCAACCGGATCGACGAATTGCTGCAATGGCACTGGCAGGCGGCGAGAGAGGTCCAGAACCTGGAGTATGCTGCTTGAGCAACGCCTTCATCGTGCGGATGACAATCACCCTGGACGACGTGACCCCGGCCGTCAGCCGCATGATCGAAGTGCCGCTGGGTATCAGGCTTGACCGTCTTCACAGCGTCTTCCAGGCGGCATTGGCGTGGACGGACAGTCATCTGTGGGAGTTGACCTTCGGCCGTACCGGCTTCGGCATCCCGGATCCCGAATATGGCTTTGGCGGTCCGCTCGATGCACGCAAAACGACCTTGGGTCAGGCTCTGGAGGGAATGCGGGGCAAGACCTTCCGATACCTATACGACTTCGGTGATGCCTGGGAGCACAGCGTCAAAATCCAGGGCATCGCGCCTGCGGACCCCCAAGGCAGCTATCCTCGCCTGCTCGCAGCCACCGGCATGCGACCGCCAGAGGACTCAGGCGGGCCTTGGGGCTATGCCGAGAAGCTGGAAGCCCTGGCCGATCCGACCCATGAATACCATGAAGAGGCGTTGGAAGCCCTGGGCGACGACCATGATCCCGATGCCCAGCCCGACATCGATACGATCCATAACCGCTTAGCAGCGCTCGCAAAGAAATGGGCGCCGCGCCCACGAACGGCCAAATAGGCTTACGTCAACGCCGCCTTCCGTCGGCGCTTACGTTCGTAATGCGACCGTGGCGGGGGAGAGCATCGCTCTCAAGACCGATATTCGACTTTACACATATGCAGGCGAGCTGCTGCTGGACGCAGCACGTCTCTACCAGGGCCAAACCACCAACATGCGCACCCCGGGAGGCGGGTTCGCCCCGGTTTTGCAGGTGACCGACTCTGGCCCTTAGCCCCGAATGAGCGTGCGGGCAGAGTTCTTAGCCAATGCGGCCAAATGATCGATTGACATGACCCGGGATCGACGGCGTTCAAGGGCGGGAACCTGACTGCGGCTAGCAAATCCGGCCGCACCGTCACCGCCTAGGAGCAACTGAAATACAACTTCTCGGAGATCTTGAGCTTTGGTGGAGTACCCTCGATCACCGTGACCGTTAAACTGCTGTTCTCAATGCCGCGGTGAGTAACGTAGTGACCGTGCAGGAGCAGGTCATTGCCGCGAATTTTGACCTCTTCGACGTGAAAATGGCTGTGCCCAAAATCCAAACCGTCAGCTGATATGCGAAGCGACGACCCGGAACCCGGCGCGCAACCTGGAACATCGTTCCAGATGCCGGATATTTCGGCGTACCGCTGATCAACATCATCGCCCTGCGCAGGCGCTACCACTCCGCCTGCACGCTGCTTCCCTGTTGAGCCGGTCACGCCTTGCCTCGCGACGGAAATTTCAGCCTCACGGTCCGGTGTCGGACCTGGAACACGGTGCTTCTGCAGAATGGGAGCGAGCGTCAAAACCATGCCAAGCACCAGAAGCACGGCGCAGATCAGAACGGTCGTCCAGTATAGCTTTGGCGCGGTCTGACGCCGAACACGCGAAGATGCGAGCGGCGCTCGCCCCGTCTTCAGAGCGTGGCATATCAAGGAGCCAACGAGCAGCACCATGACAATCCCGATCAGCACTTTGCACCCACTTTTGCTTCCTAGCGCCAATAAAAATTGACCGCCCATGAAACCGAAGAAAGAGAAATCATCCCGCCATCCGTGGGAGATATTGCAAGGTCTAGTCAGCGAAGCCTGACAAGGGCCAGTAGCGACGTCAACTGCCTCGTCCCTGATCATTCCAAGACCATTGCCCAGCAGGGCATTGGAATCTGAAATTGTGCGGCGCACTCCGGTCAAGCGGTAGTGGGTTGCGCCGGCGATGCAAGAAGCGAGTGTCGAATTGACAGTCGCCCATTACAAGTCGAAGGAAGTGACGTGAAGCGCTGGTTCTCTCTGCTGATGCTCGTAGGAGCACTCCTCGGTCTGATCGGGCAAGAAGCTGCGTTCGCGCACGTCATTCCGGTTGAAAGGGCAGAGCTTGTGGCTACCGCCGCACCGATGAGCCCCGAATGCGCGGAAATGATGCATCTCGTGAAGCAGAAGCCACAGCCCGACAAGCCGTGTCAGGGCATGACGCCTGATTGCGTAGCCAAGATGGGCTGTGCAGTTGCTGTGGCGCTGGTTCCTCCGCTTCCGAGCGCCAGTCCGACCGAATTTCGCCCATCGATTCCTCGCCAGATGCCGGTCGCGTTGCTTGTTGGGCGTGAAACCAGTCCAGAACCGCATCCACCCGCACGCCTTGGTTGAACCTCACTGGCGCGCCCGCGAACCTGTGTTCGCGGTGCGTCACTTCACCGTTCAATCAAGGATTTTCGACATGAAGACGTTACTGACACTGGCCGCAGCAATTGCGGCACTCACAGCCGCATCCGCCAGTTTAGCGAGCACGCCTGCCGGCGGCCATTGGGAATGGCAATCGCGCCCGACCTCCGGCCCGAACAAGTCCAACCTTCCCCAGCAGATCCGGGTCTGGATCAAGGATGGCGGCACCGAGGTGGCAGACTGCAACTGCAGCATGATGAAGATGAGCGCGGCCAATTGCATGATGGACATGCCGGGCAAGCGCGCCATGCCTTCGGCTGGTTAAAGCGATTGCCTGGCCGATAACGAAAAGCAACCTGGCCAGGCGCGTGTCGCCGGCGGAGTATTCGCATGCTTCGCCGGCGCACGTTTTGCCCCTGATTGTTTGACGTTTCGGTCCGGCCTCCGCCGATCAGGAGAGCTCCATGCGAAAGATTTTTCTGGCGCCGCTGCTCGTGGCCATCCCGGCCGCCGTGCTGGCCGAACCCATGACGTTCGATGCCGCGCTCGACCGCGCTGCACGCGAAGCGCCGTCGCTTGCAGCGAGCGAGGCGAGCGTCGAAGCCACGCGGTCGACGGCAATTGCCGCCGGTCGGCTGCCCGATCCGACCTTGGTGGTGAGCCTCGAGAATTTCCCTGTTTCGGGGCCACCTGCTTTCACATTGAACAGGGACAGCATGACAATGTCACGCGTCGGAATCGAACAGGCGTTTCCCAATCCCGCCAAGCGCCGTGCTCAACAGGGGCGAGCACAAGCAGACATCGGCGTGGCCGAGGCCGATCTGGCGGTCGATGCCCAGAATGTGCGGCTCGAAACCGCGCTAGCCTGGGTCGATCTCTACTATGCCAAGCGGCGCCTTGCCCAACTTGAGCGGCTCGACGCGAGCCTTGGCGATCTGCAAGCTACCGTCACGGCGAGGCTCGCGTCTGGTTCGGCACGTCCTTCGCAGGCGCTTGAACCCGAGCAGTTGCGCGCAGCCATCAACGACCGTCGCAGCGAGCTCAGGGCCGATGTAACCAAGGCGCAGGCGAGACTTGCGCGCCTTACCGGCGACCCCGACTCCGATGTTACCGGGGACCCGCCGGTGCTTGAGGTGTATGGTCCTGCTTTGCGGACCCATGTGGCTTCCCTACCTCGACTTCAGGCTCTGGACGCCCGAGCCCGTGCTTCCGAGGCGGATGTCACGCTTGCCCGCGCTGACAAACGCCCGGACTGGCGGGTTGGAACATCCTATGGTCGTCGCGCTCCCGCTTATGGCGACATGGTTTCGGTCACGGTCAGCATCGATCTGCCATTCTTCGCAAAGCGCCGGCAAGATCCCTTGATCGCCGCGCGCGAAAGCGAGGCGCAACGTGCTGGGTTGATGCGCCAAGCTGGAGAGCGTGACCTCTTGGCCGAACTCAATGCCGACCTTGCGGACTATGCCTTGCATCACCAGCGGCTGATGAATGCGCGCGATACATTGGTGCCGCTCGCCAAGCGCCGGGCCGAACTCGACATGGCGAGTTACGCCGCGGGCAAGCTCGATCTCGGAAGTGCTTTGCTATCGAGCCTGGCGCTCGCCGAAGCCGAAGTCGATGCGCTTTCGCGCGAAGCCGAGGTCGCCCGCGACGCGATCCGGATCAACTACACTTATGGAGGAGTTCGGCCATGACGCTGGACAGGACAAACGCAATGCGCTGGGGCACCGGGGTGCTGGCAGTCACGATGCTTGCCGGTGGTGGCGGCTATTGGCTCGGACAAAAAGGCGGCCCGGCCACGACTGAAACGGGATCGGCCCAATCGGGTCGCAAGATCCTCTACTGGTACGATCCGATGGTGCCGGCCGAGCACTACGATAACCCCAATTCGCTCTCGTCGATGGGGATGAAGACCGTGCCCAAATATGCCGACGACGCCCCCATGGGCGATGCGATGCCCGGCGTCAGCGTCGATCCCGCTGCGCGGCAGAATCTTGGCATGCGCGTGGTCGCGGCCGAAATGGGCGCCTTGCCCTCTGCCCTCACGGTTACCGGCACGATCGACTTCAACCAGCGCGACGTGGCGATCGTCCAGGCCCGGTCCGGCGGCTTCGTCACCCGCGTCTACGCCCGCGCGCCCGGCGATGTGATCGGCGCGGGCGCGCCCATCGCCGACCTCCAGCTGCCCGAATGGGGCGGCGCGCAGACCGAGTTCCTTGCCGTGAAGAGGCTCGGCAAGCCCGAGCTGACCGCCGCCGCACGCCAGCGGCTGCGGCTGATGGGCATGTCCGATGCGCTGATCGGCGAGGTCGAACGGACGGGCCGGACCAATGGCACGGTGACGATCCGCTCGCCGATCGCGGGCGTGATCCAGTCGCTCGACGCGCGTCAGGGTGTAACGCTCGGCGCGGGCCAGACGCTCGCGCAGGTCAGCGGCATCGGCACGGTCTGGCTCAACGCCGCCGTGCCCGAGGCGCAGGCGGGTATGGTCCGCGTAGGCCAAAGCGCGAGCGCCACGCTGACCGCCTTTCCGGGCGAAAGCTTCGCCGGACGGGTGAGTGCGATGCTGCCCGCAGCGCAGGCCGACAGCCGCACGCTGACGGTGCGGATCGAACTCGCCAACCGTGGCGGACGGCTGCGACCCGGCATGTTCGCTGCTGTCGCATTGGGGAGCGAGGGAGGTCAGGCGCTGCTGGTGCCGAGCGAAGCGGTGATCAGGACGGGCGCGCGCACTCTCGTCATGCTGGCGCTCGCCGATGGACGCTATCGTCCGGCCGAGGTCCGCACCGGCCGCGAGGGCGGCGGCAAGACCGAAGTGCTGGCTGGGCTGGCCGCAGGCGAAAAACTCGTCGCCTCGGGCCAGTTCCTGCTCGATTCCGAAGCGAGCCTGACCGGCATTGCCGCCCGGCCAATCGGAGGCGGTCAGTGATCGCGGCGATCATCCGCGCCTCGGTCAGGGGACGCAATCTCGTCTTGGCGGCCGCGCTGGTGCTCACGGCAATCGGCGTGGCGGCGGTTCGGACCACGCCGGTCGATGCGCTTCCCGATCTTTCCGACGTGCAGGTCATCATCCGCACGAGCTGGCCGGGGCAGGCGCCGCAGATCATCGAGAATCAGGTCACCTATCCGATCACCTCGACGATGCTCTCGGTGCCCGGCGCGCGGGTGGTGCGCGGCTATTCGTTCACAGGCGACAGCTTCGTCTATGTTCTGTTCGACGACGGCACCGATCTCTACTGGGCGCGGAGCCGGGTGCTCGAATATCTGAGCCAGGTCCAGAGCCGCCTGCCCGAAGGAGCGACGGCCTCGCTCGGCCCCGATGCGACGGGCGTTGGTTGGATCTACGAATATGCGCTGGTCGACAGGACCGGGCGGCACGATCTCGCGCAACTCCGAAGCTTGCAGGACTGGTTCCTGCGCTTCGAGCTCAAGACCGTGCCCGGCGTCGCCGAGGTTGCGAGCATCGGCGGCATGGTCAAGCAATACCAGGTCGTGGTCGATCCGCAGAAGCTCGCCGCCTATGGCGTGACGGGCGAGGCCGTCGCGGAGGCTCTGAAGCGCGCCAATCAGGAGGTCGGCGGGGCGAGCGTCGAGATGGCCGGAGCCGAATATACCGTGCGTGCCAGCGGCTATCTCAAGACGCTCGACGATTTTCGCAGTGTTCCGCTGCGCACTACAGCGGGCGGCGTGCCAGTGACTTTGGGCGAGGTCGCGAGCGTGCAGCTCGGCCCGGAAATGCGCCGCGGCGTGGCCGAACTCAACGGCAAGGGCGAAGTCGCGGGCGGGGTGATCGTCATGCGCCAGGGGCAGAACGCGCGGGCAGTGATCGAGGGCGTTCGAGGCAAGCTCGACGAATTGAAGAAAAGCCTGCCCCCCGGCGTCGAGGTGGTCACCACCTATGACCGTTCCGGCCTGATCGATCGCGCGGTCGAGAATCTCACCAGCAAGCTGGTTGAGGAATTCATCATCGTCGCGCTCGTTTGCGCGCTGTTCCTCTGGCACGCGCGCTCGGCGCTGGTGGCGATCCTCACCCTCCCGCTCGGCATCCTGATCGCCTTCATCGTCATGCGGGCGCAGGGGCTCAACGCCAATATCCTTTCACTCGGCGGTATCGCTATTGCCATCGGCGCGATGGTCGATGCGGCGGTGGTGATGATCGAGAATGCCCACAAGCACCTGGAGCGCTGGCGCCACGACAATCCGGAAGCAGAGCCCGATGCACCCACGCGATGGCGGCTTGTCACGGATGCCGCAGCGGAAGTCGGCCCGGCGCTGTTCCTCAGCCTGTTGATCATCACTTTCTCCTTCCTGCCGATCTTCACCCTGCAGGGCCAGGAAGGCCGGCTATTCGCGCCGCTCGCCTTTACCAAGACCTATGCGATGGCGGCGGCGGCTTTCCTCTCGATCACGCTGATCCCGGTACTGATGGGCCTCCTCATCAAGGGCCGTATCCCCAGCGAGGAAGCCAATCCGATCAATCGCTGGCTGGCGTACATCTACCGCCCGGTGATCGACCGTGTGCTGGCGCGGCCGAAGCAGACGCTGATGATTGCCGCGTTGGTTTTCGCCACCAGCCTGTGGCCGATCGCTCGGATCGGCGGCGAGTTTCTGCCGCAGATGGACGAGGGCGATCTGCTCTACATGCCTTCGGCGCTGCCCGGCCTGTCGGCAGCCGAGGCTGGCCGCCTACTCCAACAGACCGACCGGCTGATCAAGACTGTCCCCGAAGTCGAGAGCGTGTTCGGCAAGGCCGGCCGCGCCGACAGCGCGACCGATCCCGCGCCCCTCGAAATGTTCGAGACCACCATTCGATTCAAACCGCAGAACCAATGGCGGCCTGGCATGACACCTGAGAAGCTGCGCGATGAACTTGACGCAAGGGTGAAGGTGCCCGGCCTTGCCAACTTCTGGATCCCGCCGATCCGCAACCGCATCGATATGCTGGCGACAGGCGTCAAGAGTCCGATCGGGATCAAGGTCGCCGGATCGAATCTTGCCGAGATCGACCGCACCGCCAAGCGGATCGAACAGGTAGTTAAGGCCGTGCCGGAGGTTTCCTCCGCGCTGGCCGAGCGGCTCACCGGCGGGCGCTATATCGACGTCGATGTCAACCGCGCCGCCGCTGCGCGCTATGGTCTCAATGTCGCCGACGTACAGTCGGTGATCTCGGGCGCGATCGGCGGCGAGACTGTCGGCCAGACCGTCGAAGGACTGGCGCGTTATCCGATAAGTGTGCGCTACCCGCGCGAACTGCGCGACAGCATCGACAAGCTCGCCAGCCTGCCGGTGCTGACCTCCTCGCGTCAGCAGATCACGCTCGGAACCGTCGCGACCGTCAACATTAGCGATGGCCCGCCGATGCTCAGAAGCGAAAACGGCCGGCCTGTCACCTGGATCTACGTCGATGGGCGCAATAGCGACATGCAAACGCTGGTCGGCGACATCAACCGCGCGATCACGAGCAGGGTCGTGCTGCCGCCCGGCGTCAGCATTTCCTACACCGGCCAGTACGAGTTCCTGGTCCGCGCCAAGGAACGGATGAAGCTGGTAATCCCGGTGACGCTCGCGATCATCTTTGCGCTGCTCTACCTCACCTTCCGCCGCTGGGACGAGGCGCTGCTGATCATGGGCACCCTGCCCTTCGCGCTCACCGGCGGGCTGTGGCTGCTCTACTGGCTTGGCTACAACCAGTCTGTCGCGACTGCGGTCGGGTTC
Source organism: Novosphingobium sp. CECT 9465 (assembly GCF_920987055.1). Classification (NCBI taxonomy): domain Bacteria; kingdom Pseudomonadati; phylum Pseudomonadota; class Alphaproteobacteria; order Sphingomonadales; family Sphingomonadaceae; genus Novosphingobium; species Novosphingobium sp. CECT 9465. The sequence continues at coordinate 136,250 of NZ_CAKLBX010000003.1, read as the reverse complement.
ATCGCGCTGGCCGGCGTCGCCGCCGAGTTCGGGGTGGTGATGCTCATCTACCTCAAACAGGCGCTCGAAGCGCGCCACGATGGCGATGTCGCTGCCGCCGTGCGCGAAGGCGCGCTGCTGCGCGTGCGCCCCAAGGCGATGACCGTTGCCGTAATCCTCTCCGGCCTGCTGCCAGTGCTTGCTGGCAGCGGCGCGGGCTCTGAAGTGATGAGCCGTATCGCCGCGCCGATGGTCGGCGGCATGCTCACCGCGCCACTGCTCTCGATGCTCGTCATTCCGGCAGCCTATCTACTGATGCGCCGGCGATCTCGACCCCATGTTCAACCCGAAGGAGACGTGTAGTGAAGAAAACCCTGACGATTGCGGTCGGCCTCTCGGCTATTGCCACGCTCACCGCCTGCAAGAAGGAAGCGGAAGTGCCGAAGCCGTCCCAGAGCGCTGCCGCCGATGCTGGCACCATATCCGGCATGCCGAAAGCAACCGCAATGAAGCACGGCATGGCTGCCGGCACGGTCACTGCCATCGATACCGCGAAAGGCACGATCACGCTTGATCACGGTGCCATCACCGGCCTGGGCTGGCCAGCCATGACGATGGGCTTCGCGGCTAGGCCGGAAATACTTTCCGGGATCAAGATCGGCGACAAGGTGGACTTCGAGATTGATTGGGATGGCAAGGACGGAACGGTGACGAAGATCGCAAAATCAAGATCTTGAAGTTGGGAGGCAAGCCAAAATCGATGTTGATGTAAAAGCGGAACAACCTGCAATTCTAAGAGAGCGCTCCTGACCCACAACGCCAGCATTGCTGACGAGTGTCCTCAGCGCCAGTTGCTCCAAACCATCGGAAATCTTGGGTCGGCCGATGTGGATCAACACGCGGTCTCATTTGCGGAGTGCTACATTATGGCGATTGCTTAGGCCTGTGCATTAATCGGCAGCGTCAATCCGCCGAGGATCTTGCATTCGGCGACCATGCCGTTCTGACACGCCCCTATCAGCCGATCCAATTCGCCGCGGAGAACCGTCAAATCGGCGATCTTGCGGTCGATCGCGGCAATCTGTTTGCAGGCAAAAGATCGCCTTGCAGGACCGTTCGGGATGGTCGGCAAGCGCCAGCATTTCCGGGACAATATCCAGCAGATGTCCTAGACTGCGGCTTTTACGAATGAAGGTCAGGCCCCGGACATCTGCTTCATCTTGGCTCCTTCGTTACTACGACGAAGCCCCAACCCTGCTTAAATCACAGCCTCAAATCTGTGCCATTGGTGCTGACAGGGGACAACCCTTGCGCCTCAAGTGCCTTGTCAGATTGATCACATTCGAAGCCAACGATACAAAATCTGAACTCAGAGCGAAAAAGGCTCCGGCCATCAAATTGTGGACCAGCCAAAAAGGAGCGCCGACAAGGAAGAGCGCCTTCATACGGTGAGTAGATGTCTGGAGTCGTGCGAAAGTTGCCAATGAGCTACCAATGAAGACCAATACCGAGGCCATTCCATGCCATGTGGCCACGGAGAGAGAAATCAATATAATGAAGCTCGCTCCATAAAGTCTTGTAACAATATAACGATCTTTTACGGCGATAGAAATAGCGAGCTGAGAACACGCAATAAGGCATGCTATCGCGGCCGTAGGCGAGCCAATAGCCAAAAAATAGAGCGCAAATTCTGCAGATCCTGAACCTTGAATCTTAACCGATGTTCGATAATCCACAAAAAATGGCCATGCAAATACACAACATATGGCTATTATGCCGAACACAGTCGAAATCATTACCAAACCCACGAGGTTAGTATATTATTTGCATATTGCTTTATAATATATATATGAATTTTCATATTAGACGTATACAGTGGCGTCCTTAAATTTCCTATTCTGAGAAGATAAGTGGTTCTATGTACAGATAGACCCAGGGCGTCTGTGGTTGCCGCCCTTGGTGCAAGTGAGTAGCCCCTAGCCCGGCTTATTCATGACAGCGGCGTAGTTTGCCTTGATTGGCGGGCGACGGCACTGGCGGCGTGGACGGGACGAGCGTTTCCGTTGCGCCTTTTTCATCGCGGAGGTTCGAGGGGCTTGCGGGATTGAAGGAAGGGTCTCGGGCGTTCGGCGGCACGGCCGCGCTGGCTATGTCGGTGCGGGCCTGAGCGCGGTTGCGATTGTCTGGAAGGCTGCGGCATCAGGGCATGCCGAGGCGAAGGCGATCCGGATGCGGGTGGCGCTTTCGATGACGCGGGCGGCGACATTGAGCAGCCGCAGGCTCAGTGTGGCGAACCCGGCGGTGGCGAGCGCGGTTGCTTTGGGGATCTCCTGCTGGATGCGCCATGTATGGACGACCCCTGCGGCGCAAGAGCTTTTGTTTAGCGATGAGCACCGGTCGGGTGCATCCATGTATTCGGCCTGTTCGCGCAGCACCGCATGGCTGCTGGCCCTGATGAAGTCCGCAGGCTGGCTCCCTAATCACGTCATCGCGCTCGCAGCGCTGTGACCCCCTGGGTTTTGCCGACCCCCGGTCTGACCGGTTTGTCATCACTACTCAGCTACTCCTACGCCATCCTGCCACCGGCGTTACCCGGCAGCGCGGACGACGGTCATGCGGCCTGCGCCGCATAGACTTCTTTGCGCGACATCACCGCCCAAGCGATACGGGCTGTTTTGTTGGCGAGCGCGACCGTCGCGATCTTCGCAGGCTTGCGTTCCAGGAGCTGTGCCATCCAGGGCTGCCGGTCGGCGTTCTTGCGCGTCATACGCATCACCGCGGTCGCGCCGACCACAAGCCGCCGCCGTAAGTAGCCATCTCCCTGCTTGGTTATCCCACCCAGGCGTTCCTTGCCGCCGGAACTATTTGCTCGAGGGGTAAGTCCCAGCCATGCCGCAAACTGGCGGCCGGGTCGGAACAGCGACGCATCTGGCACTGCGGCCGAGATAGCCGACGCGGTGATCGGGCCGATACCCGGGATCGTGGCGAGCCGACGGCTTGTCTCATCGGCGCGATGCCAAGCGAGGATCTGCGCCTCCAACCTGTCGATCTTACTGGCGAGCGCCCTCATCTGAGCAGCGAGCCCGTGCAACGCGGAACGAGCGTGAGCAGGCAGACCTTCTTGTTGGTCATGCAGCGCTTTGAGCATCGCGGTCACACCGCCGACGCCTATCCCTGTCACGATGCCGTACTCGGCCAGGTGACCTCGCAAGGCGTTGATGAGCATGGTTCGCTGCCGCACCATCAGGTCGCGGCTCTTGTGCACCATCAACACCGCCTGCTGTTCGACTGACTTTACCGCAACGAACCGCATCGTCGGGCGCACTACCGCCTCGCAGATCGCCTCTGCATCTGCCGCATCGGTCTTCCCGCGCTTCACATAGGGCTTCACGTAGGCGGGCGGCATGAGCCGGACTTCGTGGCCCAATGCGATTAGCTCGCGAGCCCAATGGTGCGCGGATGCGCACGCTTCCATGCCGACCACGCAGCCCGGAAGGTCGGTGAAGAAGCCGATAACCTCCGCGCGCCTCAACTTCCGCCGCACCAGAACGGCTCCGTCGCTGCCGATCGCATGTACCTGAGGGCATCGCGTGGAAGGTACGCCAGACAACGCTAAGCGAGAACATTTCAAGAAACTCATGATGGCCGTTACCGCCGGAGGTCGCTAAGCCCCAGTTCTTCCCACATCCATGTAAAGTCATAGGTGCCCATCGGATCGGCGGTGCCCGATTTTGCCGCGCCATTTTCGATATATTTGAGCCAGTCGGCTACCTTTACCCGCCCCGCCTTTGTACAGGCCAGAACGCGTGGCGTCTTGTGGCTGAGGGCTGGGACCGGCTCATCGAGCGTTTTCGTATATTCACGGGTCAGCATATCGTGAACGATGCGCTCCATTTCATGCGGTGGAATATCCAGCGCCTCGTCCTGTGGCGTGCGGGCGGCATCGTCGGCCATAACCTGATCGAGCGTCCGGATTTCGGCCATAGGCGCGCTCACGCAATCACCAAGCCATTCGCCCATCTGGGTAATTGCTCGCTCCGCGCGGGCGGCACTGTTTACCTCGACGATCAGCTTGCGCCCTGCCAGTTCCACATTGGCAAAAACCGGCGTGCCGTCATCCATGGTCGTGACGAAGGCCCGCTTGCCTTTGGTCGCTTGCGGCTTCTTGTTCTTCGTCGCTGGTGCCAGCCAGTTCCAGAAACTGTCGCTGGCAGGTTCCAGCCATTGTGCCGCGTTCAGCCTTCGGATCAGGCTCTTGCCGACCACGCCTTTCGCCAGCGGAAAAACGATACGGTGGAACACCAGGTCATCGCCGTCGGCGTTGACCATATCCGGCGCGCTGCCGGGCATGGCCTTGCCCAGACAGTCGAGCAGCCACATGTTCGTGAACATCGGTCCCGATGCTCCCAGAAGCGCGTCCCGATCGGACGGGTCCAATTCCGCAGTGTCCTGAGTTTCGTCGGCAAGTCGGGAAAATGCCTCGACCACTCGCACGGCGCCCTCAGCGCTGAACGGCAACAGCGCTCCGGAAATGCCATGGCGCCCGTTCACGTCGACAACCCTTGCGGCGATCTTGTCCCAGTTGACCAGGGTCTGGGTTGCACCGTGTTCGCGCACCGTCACCGGAGCAACGTCGCGCAGCAGATCGCGCAAGGTCATCGACTGACCAGGCACGACTTCGCTGACCTCATAGAGCGACATGACCGTATCGCGTAACGCGCGCATATAGGCCTTGTTCGGCGCCTTTTCGTTCCAGCCCCGGCGCTTGAGATAGTCATCGACCAGATTGCGACCGTCGGGTTCCAGTTCCTGCGTAAGCAGATCTTCAAAGGCGCAGCCCCATAGCGGCCCTTGCCAGTGATCGCCAATTATCTCGAATATGGCGTCAGGCTCGAGTCCGGTCGCTTCGCTCGCCGGATCGAGATGCGCGGACAGCATTTCGGCCAATGCCTCATCCCATGGCGCGCGATCCGCATATTTCATCAGGCCGGAAAGATCGTGAGCCGATTTCGATCTGGACATTCAGATGGGCCTTTCCACGCCGAGGCGGCGCATTTCTCGATAGATGGTCGATCGGCCGATGCCGAGTTGTCGTGCTGCTTCTGTCGGCGAGATGCTCGCTTCGACCAGTTTGATGGCGGCATGTACCTTGGACATGTCGAGCGGCTGACGGCCGGGCAACTTGCCTTTGGCGCGCGCGGCGGCGATCCCATCCCTGGTTCGCTCGGAGATCAGTCTCCGCTCGAAATGGGCGATGGCCCCGAACACATGGAAGATGAGTTCGCCGGCGGCCGACGATGTGTCGATCTTTTCCTCAAGACTCAGGAGCGCGATGCCCTGGCCGCGTAGCGTCTCGACCGTGGTGAGCAATTCGGCGAGCGAGCGCCCAAGCCGATCGAGGCGGACCACCGCCAGCGTGTCGCCCTTGCGGGCATAGGCGATCAGTTCGGCCAGACCGGGCCGCTCCATGCTCTTGCCCGACATGACGTCGGTGAACACCTTGATCGCGCCGGCCTCCTCCAGACGCATGGTCTGTCCAGCCACGTCCTGATCGCCGGTGCTGACGCGGGCATAACCCAGAATATCGCCCATCCCGTGCGTCTCCCAAACGGCCGTTTTGTGGACGTTCTGAACGGCGACGGCTTCGCCCCATCCATATCCGTCCACATACTATGTCTCTTTACTCATGGCTGTCCATAGTCCCAGATGACCTTTTGTGGACGGGAATCGGCATGACGAAGCGCAAGCATCAACTCCTGACCGAGAGCGAACGCGATCATATCCTCGCCATCCCGACCGAACGCGACCATCTGGCCCGACTCTACACCTTCGAGCCTTCGGACATCGAGATCATCGGCGCACGACGGGAACGACGGAACCAGTTGGGCGTCGCGCTGCAACTCGCGCTCTTACGGCACCCGGGCATCACATTGGCGCAGTTGATACAAGACAGGGGCGCAATACCCCATGATCTCGCCGCCTTCGCCGCGGAACAGCTTGGTCTCCACGTAACCGACCTGGCCAACTATGCGGCGCGGGATCAGACGATGACGGACCATGCTCGAGAGTTGGCCGCGCGCCTGGGACTGCGGGGGCCGACCCGCGCTGATATCCCCTTCATGATAGAAGCGGCTAGGAAAACGGCATGGGCGACTGACAAGGGGATGACGATAGCGACCGGAGTTGTCACCGCCCTTCGCGAGGCCCGGATTCTGCTGCCGTCAATCTCCACTATCGAACGTGCCAGCAGCGCGGGGCGCGCGCGTGCCCGCAAGCAGGTTGCCTATGCCTTGATCGCCGATCTCAGCACCGAACAGGTCCACGCCCTCGACCAGCTCTTTGACGACGCCGGCGGCATGAGCCAGCTCGCTTCGCTCAAGACAATCCCCATCGCGGCCAAGCCCGATCACATCCGCCAGATTCTCGACCGCCTGCGGCAAGTGCGGAAGATCGGCATTTCTCCGGACCTGGCTGGTCGCATCCATGAGGACCGCTTCCGGCAATATGTCAGGGAAGGCCGTGCGTCGCCTGCGTATATGATCGAGCGATATATCCCCTCCCGGCGTCGCGCCACGGTGGTTGCGTTCCTGCTCGATCTTGAAGAACGGCTTACCGACAGCGCTCTGGAGATGGCGGACAAGCTGATTGGCAGCATCTTCACCCGCGCGAAGAACGCCCAGGCGCGCAGCTATGCAACCACGTCGAAGAACGTGGCGCGACTGATGCTGATCTTTCGCAGGACGATCGACGCGCTCACCGATGCAGTCGATACCGGCGAAGATCCGATAGAAGCCCTGGACGCATCGGTCGGGTGGAACACCCTTCTCAAAGCCAGGCCGGAAGTGGCGACGATCGCGGAAACCGCCAGCCTCGACCCGCTGACGGTCGCGGCTGATCGCTACGCGACGTTGCGCAAGTTCGCCCCCGACCTGCTTGAGGCGCTCAAGTTCAAGGCCGGAAAGGGCAGTGCGAAAACGATCGCCGGCATCGAGATGCTGCGCGACCTCAACAGGTCGGGCAAGCGCGATCTGCCTGCTGACGCTCCGATGCCCTTCCGCAAGGAATGGCGGAAAATCGTCGTGGGCGATGACGGCAAGATCAACCGGAGGCTTTGGGAAATCGCGACAATCGCGCATCTACGCAACAAGCTGCGGTCCGGGGATGTCTGGGTGGAGCGAACGGCGGGATACCGCCGGTTCGATAGCTACCTGCTCAGCGAACCAAAGGCGCAGCCGATCGTGTCGGCTCTCGGCCTGCCACCCACAGCCGGCGAATGGCTCGAACAACGGGGCCGAGAACTGGACTGGCGGCTGAAGAAATTTGCCCAGCGCCTGAAGCGTGACGCTCTGGAGGGTGTGCGATACCGCGACGACCGCCTCCAGATATCCCCTGTCCGCACGATCGCGACGCTCGATGCCGAAGCACTGGCCAACCGGCTCGATGCCATGATGCCACGCATCCGTATCACCGAGCTGCTGCATGAGGTGGCACAGGAAACCGGCTTTCTTGTAGCGTTCACCAACCTGCGCACCGGCGAGCCATGTCCCAATGAAAACGCGCTGCTCGCCACGATCCTCGCCGACGCGACCAATCTCGGTCTGTCGCGCATGGCGGCGGCGAGCCAAGGCGTCACGCGCGATCAGCTCCTTTGGACCCATGACGCTTATATCCGCGACGACAGCTACCGCGCGGCGCTGGCCGTCCTCATCAACGCGCATCACCGCCTGCCATTCTCGCGGATATGGGGCGACGGCACCACGTCCAGTTCCGATGGCCAGTTCTTCAGGGGCGCGAAGCGCGGCGCGTCGGGCGGCGACATCAACGCCCGCTATGGCGTCGATCATGGCTTCAGCTTCTACACCCATAATTCTGATCAGCGCGCGCCCTACCACGTCAAAGTGATCTCGGCCGCGACGCATGAGGCGCCCTATGTCCTCGACGGCCTCACCAGCCATGGCACCGATCTCAGGATCGTCGAGCACTACACCGACACCGGCGGGGCGACCGATCATGTCTTCGCCCTGTGCGCGATGCTGGGATTTCGCTTCTGCCCGCGCCTGCGCGACTTCCCCGACAGGCGGCTCGCGCCGATCGCGCCGGTCACGGCCTATCCGTCCATCACCCCGCTGTTGGGCAAGCGTATCCGCACCGACATCATCGGTGAGCAATGGGAAGACGTGCTGCGCCTCGTAGGGTCGATCAAGGTCGGCCATGTCGCGCCATCGGTAATGCTGCGAAAGCTCGCTGCCTACGAACGGCAGAACCAGCTCGATGTCGCGCTACAGGAAATCGGCAAGATCGAGCGGACGCTGTTCATGCTGGACTGGCTCGAAAATCCCGATCTGCGTCGGCGATGCCATGCCGGTCTCAACAACAGCGAGCAGCGCCATGCCCTGACGCAGGCGATCTACACATTCCGCCAGGGCCGCATCATCGACCGCAGCCACGAGGCGCAGCAATATCGGGCATCCGGCCTCAATCTGGTCATCGCCGCAATCGTCTACTGGAACACGATCTACATGGACGCTGCAGCCCAGCATCTACGATCAACATCGGTCGCGGTGCCTGATGACCTCCTCGCCCACACGTCCCCGGTAGGCTGGGAGCATATTGCTTTTTCCGGCGATTTCCTCTGGGATCGCGCAGCCGCTTCTGCTGGCCGCAAGGCCCTCAATCTTCCGCCGGATAGTCGCGCCGCCTAAGCGTTCTCTGATTGTTCACCCTTAACGTTGTTTAGCGTACCTTCCACGCTATGCCCTCTTGAGGTCTGGATTATGCTTCGTCACCATCTGCTCGAGGGCGAGCTTGGCGAGCTGCGGCGCGTCGCCGGCCACTTCCTCGATCCGGCGGCGGATGGCCTGAAGGCGGGTTTCGTCGATCTGAGGGGTTTCTTCGGTCTCGGCCATGGCTGGCCTCCTTTCGTAAGTTTGGTTGACGATCGGATCGTCAGTCCGGAATGGCGTCGATGTTCGTCGGCTCGACGCGCGGCTGCGCGTTCATTTCGTGGCGGTAGCGGGCGGAACGTTCATAAGCGGCGATGCGCACCCGCATGATCGAGCCGAGCGGCTGATGATCGCGGATGCCGTGCCAGGGGTTGAAGGACAGCACGTCATCGCCATAGACCCGCCGCGCTGGCGAATAGGCGTCCTGAGGGGGAATGCGCAGCGTGGCGATCGGCTGGTGCGGCGAGAGATCTTCCGGCCAGAGCACCGCCGCATCCTCGACCGGCATCCTTTCGAGATCGGTACAGAGCTGGGCGCGCAGTTGATACTCCGCGCTCTGATCGCGGAAATGCTCGACCACCAGATCGCGCATGGTGGCGTCCTCCACCGCGCCGACATCCTTGCCGGCGAGTGCCCGGACATTGTCGGAGAGCGGTGCGGCGCTGATCTTGGCGATGTAGTCGCCGAAGCGGATCGCCGCCATCGAGTGATAGGTCTCGCCAAGCAGATGGTCATTGTCGCGCGCGAGACCGCGCAGCGTGGCGCCGGGCTCGACGCCGACCGCTTCGACCGCGGCTTCCACTCCCCGCGCCACCCCGGCCATGGCGCGCTGGAGAACGGCCGGGTTCTGGGCATTCTTTTCCAGAAGGCCGATGAGCTGGCGATATTTACCGATCGTGCCGAAGCTCAGGGTCGGGATATTGACCAGCAGGAAATCCTGGTTGCGGCCCTGGTCTTCGGGGAGAAGCCGCTCCCCCGCCACGCCAATGACCTTGATCGCCATACCGCGCGGAGCCGGTATCGTATCGGAGTGAATATCTCCGGGCGCTGATGAGAGGCGGATCACCACGGAATAGGTGGCGGGACGAGCGAAAAGCCCCTGGCGCAGATGCTCCGGCAGTTCCGGGATGACCAACTCACCCTTCAGGAACCCGTGGCTCTTGGCATGGGCGTCGCGCACCGCATGGCGGTGGCGTTCGAAGGCCTTACGGTTGGTGCTCGCCATGATCTCGAGGATTTCGGCGGTCAGCCGCTCCTCGTCTTCGCCGAGAACCTCCACGTCCGGGGAATAGCCAATGTAGGTTTCAGCCAAGGGCACTCCTTCGCGTTTTAATTTCGATACTGCGGACGATTTCGGGTCGAAATCGCCGTTGATTTCGGATATCAGTTGATATCTGGTTTTTACTGCGAACGCGGAACCGCCGAAAAGGTTTCGCACGTCTCGCCCGTTGGTTGGAGAACGAACCCATGCCGCTTACGCGCAAGGACACGCAGCGCCAGACGCAGGACCGGCTGATCGCCGCCGCACATACCTCGATCATCGAGGAGGGGGTCGCCGCCATGTCGATCCGCAACATCTGCAGCGCGGCCGGCCATTCGCAGGGTGCCTTCTACTCGAACTTCGCCAGCAAGGACGATCTGCTGGTCGAGATCCTGCAGAGCCATATCCAGGATGAGGTCACACTGCTTCGCGACCTGGTCGCGCACTGCTCCGGCGATGATATCGAGGCAACGCTCCAGGTGCTGGCCGCCCGGCTCGCGAAGCTGGCCGGTGAAGCGCAATGGTCGCTCCTCTCGATCGAATTGCAGCTTCACGCGCGGCGCGATCCGGCTTTCGCCGAGCGGCACCGGGAGGGCAAGGCGGCCTGCTATCGGATGTTCGGTGAACTCGTTGCCGATCTAACGCAACGCTTCGCACTGCGTCCGGCCTTGCCGCCGATGCAGACGGGCATCGGTCTATACGCGCTCTGGATGGGACTGGCGGTCCAGGGCGATGTCGAAGGCGCCATGCCGCGCGACGAGATGCTCGTCGGCTTCTTCCGCGCCATGGCTGGACTGGGTTCGTCGCATGAGGAGCAGGCGTATTCGTGAGCGGGATCGTGTCAGATCGTCGACGCATCGGCTGCGATGAGCACGGACACCCGCTCGTCGGCGAGGTGGATGAGCATCGGCGCTTCCATATCCGCTTCCGCGCCCAGGACGCCGACATCGACGAACTCGGCCATGTCAACAATGCTGTCTGGATGACCTGGATCCAGGATGCGTCGGTGGCGCACTGGCTGACGGCCGCGCGTCCGCAAGATCGCGACCGGTTCGTCGCGGTCGTGCTGCGCCATGAGGTCGACTATCGCGGCAATGTCCGGGCGGGAGACGCGGTCAGCGCGATCAGCTGGGTCGTCGGAGTGCCGCGCGGTGCGCGCTATGCACGATGCGTCGAATTCCATGATGAAGACGGGCGGACGCTCGTCGCCTCGCTGACCCAGTGGGCCCTTGTCGATCGGGAAACCGGCAAGCTGGCCCGCGTCCCGGTGGAGGTGGCGGCTCCGTTTCTTGGTGACGATACCGCGCAGAAGGAGATTGAATGAGCGATATCAGGAAAGTGGCGGTTCTCGGCACGGGCGTCCTCGGGAGCCAGATAGCCTTCCAGACCGCCTATAGCGGCTTCGACGTTACCGCCTACGACACCAGCGAGGAGGCGCTTGAACAGGCAAGGCAGCGTTTTGCCATGCTCGTCGAGACCTATGGCAAGGAGGTGGCCGGTGCGGCCGACGGCAAGGCCGCCGAGTCCCTGCAGCGCATCACCCTGTCCGCCGATCTCGGTTCGGCCGTCGCGGACGCGGACCTCGTGATCGAAGCGGTTCCGGAGCTTCTCTCGATCAAGCAGGCGCTCTACGAGAAGCTCGCGGGGCTTGCGCCGGAAAGGGCGATCTTCGCTACCAATAGCTCGACCCTGTTGCCGAGCGACCTCAAGGCCTTCACCGGCCGCCCGGACCGGTTTCTGGCGTTGCACTTCGCCAACAGCATCTGGAAGTTCAACACCGCCGAGGTGATGGGCACCGACGACACCGATCCGGCCGTGTTCGATGCCCTGATCGCCTTCGCCTCGGCCATCGGCATGGTGCCGATCCCGGTGCGCAAGGAAAAGGCAGGCTATGTCCTCAATTCCCTGCTGGTGCCGTTCCTGAACGCGGCGGCCGATCTCGCCGCCGGCGGCTATGCCGAGCCGGAAGATGTCGACAAGGTCTGGCGGATCGCCACCGGCGCGCCGATGGGGCCGTTCCAGATCTACGACATCATCGGCTTGAACACCCCCTACAACATTCTGTCGCATGGCGATGAGCACGCCCAGTCGCTCGCGGCATGGCTGAAGGAAAACTACATCGACAAGGGCAGGCTCGGCATCGCCTCGGGCGAAGGCTTCTACAGCTACAAACCCTCCGCAGACTGATCCCAACAAGAAGAACAGGAGTTCGCCATGCACTATAGCAGTGGAAACTATGAAGCCTTCGTGCGTCCCCGCAAGCCCGAGGGGGCCGACAAGAAGACGGCCTGGTTCGTCGGCTCGGGGCTGGCGGGGCTCGCCGGCGCCGCCTTCCTGATCCGCGACGGCGGCGTTTCGGGCGATCGCATCACCATATTGGAAGAGCTGGGAATCCCCGGCGGCGCGCTCGATGGTCTTGATGTGCCGGAGAAGGGCTTCGTCATTCGCGGCGGCCGCGAGATGGAGGAGCATTTCGAGTGCCTGTGGGACCTCTATCGCTCGATCCCCTCGCTGGAGATCGAGGATGCCAGCGTCCTCGACGAATTCTACCGGCTCAACAAGGACGACCCCAACTTTTCGCTCCAGCGTACGACGCAGAACCAGGGCCAGGACGTGCCCGACAAGGCGCTGCTGACGTTGAACGACAAGGCCCAGAAGGACCTGCTCTCCGTTTTCCTGGCGACACGCGAGGAGATGGAGAACAAGCGCATCAACGAGGTCTTCGGCGAAGATTTCCTGGAGAGCAATTTCTGGCTCTATTGGCGCACCATGTTCGCCTTCGAGGAATGGCATTCGGCGCTGGAAATGAAGCTCTACCTGCACCGCTTCATCCATCATATCGGCAGTCTCGCCGACTTCTCCTCGCTCAAGTTCAATCGCTACAATCAGTATGAATCCATGGTCCTGCCGCTGGTGAAGTGGCTGACCGATCACGGCGTCACGTTCCGCTACGGCGTCGAGGTCACCGACGTCGATTTCGACATCCAGCCCGGCCGCAAGCAAGCGACCCGCATTCACTGGAAAGAGCGCGGCGTCGAAGGCGGCGTCGATCTCGCGCCAGACGATCTCGTCTTCATAACCATCGGCTCATTGACCGAGAATTCCGACAATGGCGATCACAAGACGCCGGCGAAGCTCAACGAAGGACCGGCGCCGGCCTGGGACCTGTGGCGGCGGATCGCGGCGAAGGATCCGGCCTTCGGCCGCCCGGACGTATTCGGGGCCCATATCCCGGAAACGAAATGGGCCTCGGCATCGATTACCGCCCTCGATGCCCGTATTCCGGCCTATGTCGAGAAGATCACCAAGCGCAACCCCTTCACCGGCAAGATCGTCTCGGCGGGTATCGTCACGGTGAAGGACTCGGCGTGGCTGCTGAGCTGGACGGTTCATCGCCAGCCGCATTTCAAGAAGCAGCCCAAGGACCAGATGATCGCCTGGTTCTACGCGCTCTTTGTCGACAAGCCCGGCGACTATGTGAAGAAGCCAATGCAGGAATGCACCGGCGAGGAAATCACCCAGGAGTGGCTCTACCATCTCGGTGTACCGGTCGAGGACATTCCGGAGCTCGCAGCCTCCGGCGCCAGCACCGTGCCCACGATGATGCCCTATATCACCGCCTTCTTCATGCCGCGCCAGGCGGGTGACCGGCCGGACGTGGTGCCGGAGGGCGCGGTCAATTTCGCCTTCATCGGACAGTTCGCGGAATCGAAACAGCGGGACTGCATCTTCACCACGGAATATTCGGTGAGGACCCCGATGGAGGCCGTCTACACCCTGATGAATGTCGAGCGCGGCGTGCCGGAAGTCTTCAACTCGACCTACGATATCCGTACGCTGCTGGCAGCGATCGGTCCGCTGCGGGACGGCAAGGGCATCGACCTTCCCGGACCAGCCTTCCTGCGCAAGCTGCTGATGAAGAAGCTCGAAGGCACCGAGATCGCCAAGCTGCTCGAAGAGTTCCATCTGATCGAGGAGTGAACAGAGACCGGAAGGCACGCGCGGCGTGTGAAAGGTGATGAATGGCCGACGACGATCAGAAGAGCGAACCCGCCGCCGAGGTGACTGGGGCGCACGGCCATCATCACCATCATGAGCCGGACGGCGTAACGCCGTCCGGTCACGTCGACCATGATCCGGTCTGCGGCATGGTGGTCGATCCCGCCAGGACCGCTCACAAGGCTGAGTATGAAGGCGAGCGCTACGTCTTCTGCTCGGCCGGCTGTCCGTCGTCAGAACATTCGGCACAACTCGCGGCGTAGATTAGCGGAGTGCGGACCTCGTCAGGGGGTTGATGTTAGGCGGCGAACTTGCGGTGCTGCAAGCGCCGATGTTCGATGGTCTGTCGCTTGATCCTTTCGCGCAGTTTGATGATTGCCGGAGCCCTGCCGAAGTAGGCGTCGGCAGGCGTCACGTTGGCCAAGCTCTCGTGGTATCGCTGGTGATTGTAGTGCTCGACGAAGGCCTCGATGTGGGCTTCGAGGTCGCCGGGCAGGAAGTAGTTTTCCAGCAAGATGCGGTTTTTCAGGGTCTGGTGCCAGCGCTCGACCTTGCCCTGGGTTTGGGGATGACACGGGGCGCCGCGGACATGGCTCATCTTCCGGGCCTCGATGTATTCCGCCAGCTCACCCGCGATGTAGCTGGGACCATTATCGCTGAGTAGCCGGGGTTTGTGCAGCACCGTGGCGCTGTCGCAACCAGAAGCCGCCAGGGCGAGGTCCAGCGTGTCGGTGACGTCCTCGGCTCGCATGTTGGTGCACAGCTTCCAGGCGATGATGTAGCGCGAGAAGTCGTCGAGCACGGTCGACAGATACATCCAGCCCCACCCGATGATCTTGAGTGGAGTAGGAAGCGCATAAGCGCTTCCCCTCCCCGAACCGTACGTGCACCTTTCAGCGCATACGGCTCTCTATTCAACCTTGGTCCAAGGCCATGGCGACATCACGATAGCGGGAGGTGACGGTGTTTCGGAGCTCGTCCCGATAGATGTAGGGATTTCGCTCCGGATTCCGCCACCGGAACTGCATCTTCTGGCTTGTGACCAGTCGTCGCAGCGCCTTGCCGACGGCATTGCCCTGATTGCTTCGACCGTAGACCAGCCACGTCTTCGATTGGCCGGTTTCCGGCATGCGGTACCATTTACGCATCAAAGGCTTGATACGGGACCGGTACTTCTGCGCCAACCAGTGCGCCATTTTCCAGAACACGACGGTGTCGATGCGCCGGAATGTGCGCGCCGTGAAGTCGGTGAACCTGTAGAACGCAGCCCATCCCGCCAGCTGGCGGTTCAGACCGTCGATCATGTCCACCGCGGCAACCTCATGATTGCCGGAGAGAGCCTCGACCAATCGGCGAGCGAAGGTCTTGGCCTTCTCCTTGGGTATCGTTGAGACCACGGACATGCGTCCGCTCGATCCCCGCCTGCGGATAATCCGGTGCCCGAGGAACACGAACCCGTCGTCGACGTGGGTGATATGGCTCTTGTCCATATTCAACGTCAGCTTCAGGTCGTCTTCCAGAAAGGCCCGGCATTCCTCGCGGATGGCCTCGGCATGTGCCTTGGTGCCCTTGACGATGACAACGAAGTCATCGGCGTAACGGCAGTAGGCGACAGCAGGTTTCCATTGCCGGTTCTCGCGAACCGTGATGGGGCGCCCCTGCTGGATGCCGAAGTTCCATGCCCAGCGATCCTTTCGCGCCTTGTCGCTCAGGTATTTCGCCTCCAGCCACGCATCAAACTCATGGAGCATGATGTTGGACAGGAGCGGCGACAGCACGCCGCCTTGCGGTACACCTTCGCTTGAGGCGACGAACAGGCCACGGTCGACGTGGCCCGCCTTCAGGAATCGCCAGAGCAGATCAACAAACCGATCATCCCGGATTCGCCGCCGAACGCAGCGAAGCAGAAGCCGGTGGTGGACCGTATCGAAGTAGCTCGCCAGATCACCTTCGATGATCCAGCGGCCCCGCGCTCCGGCACCACTATCCTGCAACTGTATCTTCACGGTCCGGACAGCGTGATGCACGCTGCGTTCCGGCCTGAAGCCGTAGGAGAGGCGATGGAAGTCGCTTTCCCAGATCGGCTCCATGGCCATCAGCATCGCGCGCTGGACGATGCGGTCTTTCAGGGTCGGGATACCAAGTGGTCGTTTCTTGCCATTGGCTTTCGGGATATAGATTCGCCTGACCGGCTGCGGGTGATAACTCCCCGTCAGCAAGTCCGTTCGCAGACTGGCCAGCTGTTCTGCCAGTACGGCCTGCATCCGTCGCTTGTCCATTCCGTCGATGCCCGGCGTATTGGCGCCACTCGACGCCAGCACGATCCGAGCCGCCTCGGCAAGCCACGCCCGATCGGCAATGAGCCGGAGAAGGCGATCGAACTTGCGGTTCTGGTCGCTCTCGGCCCACGTCGCGAGCTTGTGCTGCATTTCGCTGATTATCAAAGGTCTTCACCTCGTTTGGTCAGGTAGTTTGCACTTCAAGCTGATTGAACTGTCCCCCTTCGCCATGTGACAGGCTTTCCCTGTCGCGGACTACTACGGGGACTCCGCCAGCACGGTGGACATCGGGGCCAACTCCCTTGGCATTCCATCATGCCTTCCCTCGTTCATATGCTGGACTTTCGCGCGCTGGGGAGGCTGCCGGTCGCAGTCCTTGTCCTTGCGTCCCGCAAGTCGATGCCGATGCCATGGCCTGGCTGCATTCTCTCCATGGCTCCATGCGGACGGGCTACATTTCCGGCCACATTCGGATGTCGCCGACATACGTCTCCGGCGCCATCATCAGCATTCCGCCTGTTAAGCCGTGTAGGCGAAGGCGACATTTCAGCCCTCGGATGCGGATTAACCGGTTCGTGTTCCTCAACCTTCCAGCGCTACAGCCTCGGGGACCATCTCGGCGTAACGGCTTCGCCTCAATCCCCTTTACCTGCGGGCTACGTCACCCTGCCAGTTGACGGCAGGTCACCGCCGCTTGGGCTCATGCCCCCTCACAGCAGAGGGCAAGGCATTCGTTCAGTTCCTCCTTTCTCCTTTGCATTCCAGTCATATGCACCCCGGACCATCCGGGACGAGGCGCACAGTAGGTGAAGTCGGTCTGCCACATCTCGTTCGGCCGCGTGGTTTTCGTGTGGAACTGATCGGCAGCCTTGATCACGACATAGGCCGGGCTGGTGATCAGGTCGTGGGCCTTCAACAGGCGGTAAACCGTGGATTCCGACACGAAGTAGCGCTGCCCATCGGTGAAGCGCACGGCCAGTTCCCGGGGGCTCAGCTCAGACTGTTCCAGCGCCAGCTCGATGATCTGGTCGTGGATGCCCGCCGGGATGCGGTCCACACCCGGCTCGGCGCCGATGGCCGATCTTCCAACGCCTCCGGCCCGCCTTCGAGGTAGCGATCATACCAGCGGTAGAATGTCCGACGAGGGATGCCGAGTTGGTCCAGCGTGCGCTTGGCCGACAGGTGCGACTGCTCGACGGTTCTGATGATCTCGAGCTTCTCGGATGCGGGATATCTCATTCGTCGTTGCCCCCATCCGCGACCATGCTTGTTTTGAGCAGACGGTTTTCCAGTGTCAGATCGGCCACGCATTCCTTCAGGGCCCGGGCTTCGCGGCGCAGGTCCTGGACCTCTCCGGTGGTCGCGGCACGGGCGGTGTCGCCGGCCAGGCGGCGCTTGCCAGCTTCCATGAACTCCTTCGACCAGGTGTAATACAGGCTCTGGGCAATGCCTTCCTTGCGGCATAGCTCGGCGATGCTGTCTTCCCCGCGCAGGCCATCCAGCACGATGCGGATCTTGTCCTCGGCCGAAAAGTGGCGCCGGGTCTGTCGGCGGATGTCCTTCACTACCCGCTCTGCTGGGGCCTTGGCGGGCGATTTTACATTGGAGGATCTGGGCTTCATCTTCGTTCCTTCGTCACTACGACGAAGCCCAGATCCTCCTTAAATCACAACCTCAAATCTGTGCCATTGGTGCTGACGGCGGACACTGCCTGACCCGTGTCGCCCAAGTTCCCGGGTCTTGTAATGGCAGGTTCAACTGAAATCAGCCGCGCGCAATTGGACGTTGAATGGCTGGCTTTGGTCGGCTGCCGACTTAACGTGCGTGTCAGCTATCCTCGCAACCCGGCTCCGATCCGGACTGTCTCCTACCGGCCAATGTACGACAAACAGGTGTTTTCCGACGCCCTCAGGCCTTAGCGTATATCTGTGCCCGTTTTATGTGACGCCCCCATCCCGGTCAGGATCAGCAGGGCAACGATGATCGTTCCTACCAGGGAGAAGCCCGTCAAGGCCTCCTCGGCGAGCGAGACCCGCTCCATATCACCGGTCGCTGCTTTAGGCATAACCAGCGCGAGGAAGGCTGCAAGCGCGCCGACCCAGGCGCCGGCGGCGAGCAGATGGACGAGATCGGCGACCAGTTGCAGCCAGCCCGGATAGCCTTCGCCAGCCGCGCCATGTCCGCTCCAGGCGAGGGTCGCGAGCGCGAGCGCGCCTGCGAGAGTAGAGGCGATGAAGGCGGGACGTGATTGCCGTCGATACAAGAGGACGCAGAATAGGAGGACAAGGAGCGCGACAAGGCGCGCCTTCAACGCCGCCCCCATGGCCGTCTCATTGATGAGATCACCCAGCAGGGCGAAATCAGGCTGTGTGAGCGGCAGTCCGGACATGGCCGCAGCCTGCACCGCAAAGCCCAACGCAGATAGCAGCAGCCCGAAGCAGGCAAGACAGGCCACCATCGCCCCCATCGGCAGATGCCGCTGCACCGTCCGGCCGCCACCTGGGGCATAGAGCGCGAACAGCGGCAGGCCGAACAAGAGGCCGAGATCGGCGTACAGCGCCCAGCGGATCGCGATGCCTGCTACCTCACTCATTGCCCTATCGCACGATGAAGGCGAGATTGCCCTGGATGCGGTGCGTGTCCATCGAGACGACATGCCAGGTGACCTGATAGGTACCAGCGCCAAGCGGCTTGGCCAGTGTCAGCGCCAACGTCTTGTTACCGCCCTCGACCGCGGTCTTGAAGCCGGTCACCGCCATGCGATGGTTTGGCATGCCGGGCATACCGGTCATCACGATCTCGGCACCAGATAGTCTGGCCATCAGGCCTTCACTGAACGTCAGAGTGATACGCGACGGTGCCGAGACTCTGGCGTTGGCGGCGGGCGTTGAAGACACGAGCTTGGGATGTGCATAGGCCGGAGCCGAAACGCTCAGGCTGACGGCGGCGACAGCTGCGAAAGGCGAAAGGAAGCGCATTCGGGAATTCTCCAGTCATTGACATGAGAGAATACGCAGCTGCAGCCTGCACCCCTCTCAAATTTCTTTTCTGTTCCGAGCCAAGGGGTCGTGGGCCAGAATGCGTATTGTGAAGAGAAGACGGAGAAACACCATGGACCACCTTGACGAAATGCTCGCGAAATTGCGCGATGCCCCAATTGACCCCAGGCTTGCCGGCCTGGACAGCCGCGTCCTGACGGAAATCGCTAGGGTCCAGGCCATGCCGCGCTTGGGCGCAACGACGTTTGGTCTAGCCGCCGCAGTCGCGCTTTTCATCGGCATCGCGGGCTCCGCGGTTCCAATCGGGTCGGCGGACGCGAGCCCGATATCGCCCTTCGGTGCGCAGTTGGCGCTCGCGCCCTCGACGCTGCTGGGCTCGCAATGATGCGGGACCGCCGCCGGCTCCTGCTCCTCCTACTGTTGACCTTTACCGCGGCGATCGCCGGGGTGGTGATCGGGCGGATCTATGTGGTCTCGGCACCGCCCGTGGAAAACGAACTGCACGAGCTGCTCCATCGGGATCTCAAACTGGATACGGCTCAGCACGCCCGGCTGGAGTTCATCGAGAAGAATTATGCCATTCGGCGTCAGGCACTTGAAGCCGAGCTGCGCGCCGACAATGCTCGCCTAGCAGAGGCGATTGAGGCGGAACATGGCTATGGCCCTAAAGTCGCGGCGGCAGTGGACCGCTCGCACCAAGCCATGGGCGCGCTGCAGAAGGAAACGCTCGAGCACATCTTTGCAATGCGTGCCGTACTTCGCCCCGATCAGACGCAGAAGTTCGACGACGCCGTAGTGAAAGCGCTGACGGCAAAGTCCGAATGACCATAATTCTCCCCGACTGCTCGGACGGGGAGCTTGCCGTTCTTGCACTCGTCGGCCGGCAGGCCGCTTTCGCCGAACTTGTGCGGCGACACCAAGGCTGGGTATTTCGGCTCGTGCGCAGCCATATAGGTGACGGAGAGGAGGCGCTGGACGTCACGCAGGCAAGCTTTGTCGCCGCTTTCGCCGCGCTCAACCGCTATGACGCAACCCGGCCATTCCAGGTCTGGATGTCCCGTATCGTCATCAACAAATGCCATGACTGGCGGCGTCGGCGCGCAGTGCGAAGCTTTTTCTCTCTGGCCCTTCCGCTAGGCGAGGCTCAGGATATCGCCGATGAGGCGCCGCTGCCAGACCAGAGGATCGGGGCCGAACAGCAGCTGGCACAGGCCATGAAGGCCATCGCCAGCTTGCCCGCATCCCTTAAGGAACCGCTTATCCTGCGAACGATTGACGAGAAGTCGGAAGCCGAAACCGCCGAGATTCTCGGCATCAGTCAGAAGGCGGTCGAGACCCGCCTCTACCGCGCCCGGGCGCGCCTGTCGGAAATATTGAAGAAAGTTTGAGGGGGACGAGGGCGCGCTGCGTATTTCCCATAGATCGGCCCTCTTTCTTCAAGCTGAGACAAACCGAATGAAATCCGCTCTCGATCGCCGCCAGTTCCTACGCGGCGCGGCCCTCGCCGGCGGCGGCGCCGCCATGTCGGCCTGGCTGCCGGCATGGGCGCAGACCATCTCGCCTGGAATGCGGGCGACACTGCCGACCGTTTCGGGAGAAGACATCACCCTCACCATCGCACGGCAATCCATGACCATCGACGGGCGGCAGTTCCGGGCGATCGGCCTCAACGGTACGGTCCCCGCCCCTCTGATCCGGCTCCGCGAGGGCCAGCGCGTGCGGCTCAACGTCGTCAATCAGCTCGAGGAAGACAGCTCAATCCACTGGCACGGGCTGTTGGTTCCGGCGAAACACGACGGCGTGCCGGGCGTCTCCTTCCCCGGCATCAAGCCCGGCAGCAGCTATCTGTATGATTTTCCGGTGATGCAGAACGGTACCTACTGGTATCACAGCCATTCGGGCCTGCAGGAGCAAGAAGGCCATTACGGGCCGATCATCATCGACCCGGCGGGCACCGATCCGGTCGCCTATGACCGCGAACATGTCATCGTATTGGCCGATCACAGCGCGCTGTCACCGCAGGCGATCTTCCGTCGCCTCAAGGTCAATCCCGGCCATTTCAACTTCCAGCGCCAGACGCTGGCCGGACTTCTGTCTGGCAAGGACCAGCCGCTCAAGGATCGGCTCGACTGGGGCCAGATGCGCATGGACCCGACCGACATCTCCGATGTGACCGGATCGACCTACACCTATCTCGTCAACGGCCACGGTCCCATGGACAACTGGACTGCGCTCTTCACCCCGGGCGAGCGGGTGCGGCTGCGCGTCATCAATGCCTCGGCGATGACCACCTTCAATGTCCGCATTCCCGGCCTGCCCCTGAGCATCGTTCAGGCCGACGGGCAGAATGTGATGCCGGTCAGCGTCGACGAATTCCAGATCGGCGTCGCCGAGACCTACGATGTCATCGTAACGCCTAGCGAAGATAAGGCCTACACGCTCGTCGGCGAGGCAATCGATCGTTCCGGCATGGCGCGCGCAGCTGAGCGATCCGGAGGTCATCCAGCTCTGCGACTCAATCAAACGGTCGCAACGTCAAGAAATCGACGAAATGAAGGCCATTCTCGCGCGCCGCTGAGCGTAAAGCGCGGGCTTCGCCTGCCCTTGTGCGCTCGGCCAATGATGTGAGTTGGACCGATGGTCGACACCGGGCGCACGGCGGAAGATATGGAGAGGGAAGTGGCGCGGCTCGCGCCGCTTTTCCTCCGACAGGCTGGCGGGCATGTCCTAACTCTGCTGAATGCCGGCGGGATAGTGTTGAGCTACAACGAAGAGGGCGAGCGTGCCGAATGTTGGCCGCTCGACCGTGTTCTGGCACAGCCGCACCACCTGTTCTACCCGCCAGACGAGATAACGGCAGGACGGCCCCGCGCCGACTTGGACGCCGCTCTGCGCGAAGGCACTCTGGAGCGTGAAGCCTGGCGAGTCTGCGAGAACGGCTCGGAATACCTTGCGCGATTGACCATCACTGCGCTGTTCGAAGACGACGCCCATCGAGGCTTTGCCTGCATCAGCCGGGATGTCACCGACGAGGCGGCGGTCCGGGCTTCAAACGAAACGCGCGAGCAGCATCTGCAATCGATCCTGGCGACCGTACCTGATGCAATGATAATAATCGACGAGGCCGGCGTCATCACCTCGTTCAGCGCTGCTGCCCAGCGCATGTTCGGCTATTCGGAAGCCGAGCTCGTCGGGCAAAATGTCTCCTGTCTTATGCCTCAGCCCGACCGCGACCGGCACGACGAATACATCGCGCATTATCTGCAGACGGGCGAGCGCCGGATCATCGGTCTGGGCCGCGTCGTTGTGGGTCAGCGCCGCGACGGCTCGACCTTCCCGATGCAGTTGTCGGTCGGCGAGGCCGGTGAAGAGGGCCAGCGGCTTTTCACAGGGTTCATCCGGGATCTCACCGCCAAGGAGCAGGATGAGCTCAGGCTCAAGGAACTGCAAGCGGAGTTGGTTCATGTCTCGCGGTTGAGCGCGATGGGTACGATGGCCTCCACGCTTGCTCATGAACTCAATCAGCCGCTCGCCGCAGTGGCGCTCTATCTCGAAACCATTCGGGACATGCTCGCTGTCCAGGATGATGAGCCATTCGTCTCTCTTCGGTCCGTAATGGACGATGCCGCTCAGGAGACGCTGCGCGCTGGCCACATCGTCCGGCGCCTCCGCGACTTCGTCGCACGCGGTGAGGTCGACAAGAGTTTGCACGACCTGCCGCAAGTCATCACCGAGGCAAGCCAACTGGCACTGGTCGGCGCGCGCGAGCGGGGCATCCGTAGCTTCTTCGCAATCGACCCCGCAGCCACGCCGGTCCTCATCGACAGGGTGCAGATCCAGCAGGTGCTCGTAAACCTGATGCGCAACGCCGTTGAGGCCATGGCAGAATCATCGATCCGCGACCTCAAAGTCGCGACGAGTTTGCGTGCCGACGGCCTTGTCGAGGTTACGGTGGAGGATACCGGCCCCGGGATCGCGGAAGAAATTCGCGAACAACTGTTCATGGCGTTCACATCGACGAAGGCCGACGGCATGGGCCTTGGCCTCTCGATCTGCCGGACGATCATCGAAGCACATGGCGGCCGCATCTGGATGGAGCGCTCCGACCGAGGCGGCACGTGCTTTCACTTCACGCTGATCCACGCGCGGGCGGAGGAGGAACATGGGGGATAGACGCATCATTCATCTGGTCGACGACGAGGAGAGCATCCGCAAGGCGGCAAGCTTCGCGCTCAAAACCGCGGGCTATGATGTCATCGCCTACACCTCCGGAGTGGAATTTCTCAGGACAGCGAAGTCCGCTGAAGTAGGCTGCGTTATCTTGGATGTGCGGATGCCTGAAATGGACGGTCTCCAAGTCCAGACCACTATGGCTGCGCGTGGGATCAACATGCCGGTCATCGTCCTGACCGGCCACGGCGATGTGTCGGTAGCTGTGCAGGCTATGAAAGGCGGCGCGATTGACTTTCTCGAAAAGCCCTTCGAGAAGGCTGCCCTGCTCGAGGCCGTGAGGCGCGCTTTCGCTCGTCTCGACGATGTCGACCTTCGCGCGCTGGAATCGTCGGAAGCCGAGGTGCGGGTTGCTGCCTTGACCCCCCGCGAGCAGGAAGTGCTGGAAGGATTGGCGAACGGCTTGCCCAACAAGACGATCGCCTATGATCTGGGTTGCTCATCCCGGACGGTCGAGGTTCACCGCGCCAGCCTCATGGCCAAGCTCGAGGTCCGCAATCTCTCTGAGGCGTTGAGGATCGCCTTTGCTGCCGGGTTCGGTCGCAAGACGTGATAACTGCGCCCTCTACGTAGCGACGAGGATGCCGCATCGTGCGAGCCATTGCCGTGATGCAACAGGTCCTCATGTCGCGCGAGATGTCTTCGTTTTCTGACACACAAGGTGATGGGCGCTACACCATCCTCGTCTCCGACGACGACCCGGGTGTTCGGCGTGCCCTTCAGCTTCTCCTTAGATCCCGTGGCTACTGCGTCTGTAGCTATACAAGTGGTAGCGCGCTTTTGGCCGATTCGCGTGCCAAGCGAGCCAATTGCCTGATTGTTGATTATCGCATGCCGGACATTGATGGCTTTTCGATCCTGCGCCAACTCCGATCGCTGGGCTGGTCCGGATGCTCCATCATGATTTCGGGCTTCCATGACGAGGTTCTCGCCCGCCGCGCTGCCGACGCGGGCTTTGATCACATGATCACTAAACCACTAAGGAGCCGTCTACTCCTCGAGGCAATCGGCCGTCACAGACGCCTCTCGTCGAATGAGTAAATGGACCGCGTCCGACCGCCAACGCTAAAGAGGCCAGGTGGGGACACGAGCACGTCGTTTTTCCAGAGGAAACCAACCCAGCTGCGCCCAAGGGCCTTGCCCGCGGCTGGGCTCATTTGTCACAGCAACACATCTTGGATAGTGGTGGACGGTACGATTCATATCGATTTACGCGCTCCCCTTATCCGCCTGACGAATTAGCACCTGAAGAGGGCCGTTTCCAAGCTAGTGGCAGGACCACAAGCAGCAGGAGCGACAGGCCGGCAATGCTCCAGAGGACGAGAGGCTGAGCGCCGGGTGCGGCGAAAGCGAGCGCCACGGGCGCCAGTGCCTGCCCGATGCTGGCAGCCGAATGCTGGAGGCCAAGCCTCACCCCTGAGGCCGCCGCAGAACCGCTGATCCAGAAGCTTGTGACCAATCGCAGGCTCGCCGAGCTCCAACCGGCGACCAGGATGAACACGCTCATATCGGCTATGCTTGATGCGAGTGGAAAGGCAACGAGCGCCGCTGCCAGCAAACCGAGCGTCAATCCGGCAAGACGCCCGGGAACCTTCACTAACCAATCGAGCCTTGCATGAAAGATCTGCGCCGCCAGCATGCCGAATCCGCAAAGACTGAGCATCCAGGCGATCTGCTCGCGGCTCAGCGAGACCGCACTGCGCGTCATCAGGAGATTGACGTGCATAGCGGCAAGCCCGGCCCCCGCAGCGATCGTGATGAGTAATAGGACTCCCGTGGCGCAGACTGTCGGCGGCGGCGGATCTCCTGAGTCGAGGCAGTGCGCACAGCGGCCTGGCAGGCTTAAAAGGCAAAGCGACCCCGCGACGGTGCCGATGCTGGCAGCAACGATCATGAGCGGCGCGCCGGGCATGATCGCAACGGAGGCTTCCGCCAAAAGCGGTCCGCCGAGGTCTCCCAAAAATACAGACCCCGTCAACCAGGTGAAACGCCGCGCCTGCTCCCCACGGCTGACCGCGGCGAAACTCGCACTGAGCAGCGCAAGCGGTATGATGGCGGCGGCCGCCATCCCCGCGACCGCGCGCAAAACGTAGAGAGTCGGCAGAGCTACGAGGCCAACTGGTGCAGTCACCATCGCGAGGATAATGAGCGCTGTGCGCAACATGACGCGGTAGTCGACCCGGTCGGCAATCCAGCCCCAAAGCGGTGCCGCCACCAGTGCTGCCAGCGGGTGGACGGCGGTCAAGCTCGCGACATGAAAATCATGCGCTGAGGAAAGCCCGCCGGGATTTGGGTCGACCAGGGTCGGAAGGAAAGCGAGAATGGCCGTCTGCCCTGCCGAGGCCGACACCGCCGCGAGCAGCAACACAATGAAGGAGGATTGACCACGCTTGCCATCGTGTGATTCGCCTTGGGGAACAAGCGGGTCAGCGGTTCGTCGGAGAGCCGGTATCACCACCAAGCGCGCAAGCCGATCACCAGCCGGTGTTCGGATGACCCCTCGCCCCGCAGGCGTCGGAAGCCCGCCGTGCCATCGAACGCACGCTCCCAGACGAAGCCGATATAGGGCGCGAACTTGCGCGACACCTCGTAGCGCAACCGTCCGCTCAGCTCGACATTGCTGAAGCCGCTGCCAAGCTGCCGATCTCTCGACCGCTTCGAATAGATATTGGTCTCTACCTGCGGTGTGAGGATCAACCGATTGGTGAACAGGACCTCATAGGAGGCCTTGGCGCGCGCCGCGAGACGCCCATCGGTTCCTACATAGCCGGTGAGCTGGACGTCGAACCAATAAGGCGCCAGTCCCTCGACGCCGGCGGCCAGCCATGTCGTCGCGCCCTTGCCGAGATCCTGCCTGACCCCGAGCAGCGTGCCCCAGAACGGGTTCTTGCTGTGCCACCACAGCGCCTCGACGCTGCTCTCCGGATCGAGACGTTGGTCGCGGGAGTTCTTGAGGCCCTGGCTGCGCAGCCAGAGCTTGTCATTGTCCTGACCCTTGGTGACGAGCACGGTCCAACCCACGCCCTGACCCTCGTTGCCGCTGGCGAATTCGAGCTCATCGACAAGTATCTTGGGGATCGAGAGCTTGTCGGCCATCTCATAGCCCGGCAGCGTCGAGTTGCGATAGCCGTCGGCATAATCGTCCGAGTTGCGCGCGTCCGGCGGGGCCTTGCCACCCTGCATCGAGCCCATGTCCATCGTGGCGCCGTTACCGGACGCCTTCGTGTCGGTCATATCCATGCCCGGCATGTCCATGCCCGCATGGTCCTGAGAGCCTTGCGCGGAAGGGGTGTGCTGAGCGGGAGTGGCCGTTTGGGCAGGGGTGGCGGCGGGCGACGGGGGCGAGGCATCCTGCGCGAGGGCGGGAGCCGTGATCGCCGGCGCCAGGAAGAGGGCAGCGCCAAGAGCGATGCCGCGCGAGGGGAAAATCCGGATCATGCGACCACCACCTCCCGGAACATGCCGGCCGCCATGTGATAGAGCAGATGGCAGTGGAAGGCCCATCGGCCCATGGCGTCGGCGGTGACGCGGAAGCTCACCCGCTGGGCGGGCTGGACCACGACCGTATGCTTGCGGACCTGGAAGGCGCCGTCCGGGCCTTCGACATCGCTCCACATGCCGTGCAGATGCATCGGATGCGCCATCATCGTGTCGTTGACGAAGGTGACGCGCAGCCGCTCGTTTGGCTTGAAATGAAGCGGCCTGGAATCGTTGAGCTTGATGCCGTCGAGCGACCAGATGAACCGTTCCATATTGCCCGTCAGATGCAGCTCGATGTCGCGCTCGGGCTCGCGCGGGTCGGGATCGCCGCCCGGCGTGCGCAGATCGGCCAGCGTCAGCACGCGCCAGCCGCGCCCGCGCAGCCCGGCGCCGGGATCGTCGAGATTGGTGCGCGGATAGTCGACGCGCATGTCGGTATTGGCGCCATATTCGGTGCGGGCGTGCCGTGCCCTGGCCGGCATCTCGGTCATGCCGTGCCCGGCATGCGCGTCGCCTCCCATTGCGCCCATCGTCGCCATCGCGCCCATCATGTCGACCGGCTCGAGCCAGGTCCGGGCATCGAGCGGCGGCACGGCTGCCGCCATGCCCGGGGCCGGTGCGATCGTGCCACGCGCATAGCCGCTCCGATCGATCGCCTGCGCGAAGATGGTGCGGGCGCCGCCCTCGGGCATGGTGAACTCGACGTCGTAGGTCTCGCCCGGGCCGATCCGGAATTCCTCGACCGTGACCGGCTCGACCGGCTGCCCGTCGGTCGATACGACCGTCAGCTCGACCCCGGGGATCCGCACGTCGAAGAACGTCGCCGTCCCCGCGCCGACGAAGCGCAGGCGCACGCGCTCGCCGGGCGCGGCGATACCGGTCCAGTTGCCGGCGGGCGGCGCGCCGTTCATCAGATAGGTGTAGGTCGCGGCAGAGACATCGCTGTAGTCGGTCGGGTTCATCCGCGAGCTGTTCCACATCCGCCGCCGCTCGAGCGCCTTGCCCAAGCCCATGGTGCCGACATCCTTGAGGAAATCGCCGGCGGTCGGCTGCGCAAAATTATAGTAGCTGCTCTGCTTCTTGAGATTGAGGAAGATCTGCAACGGCGGCTCGTCCGACCAGTCGCTGAGCACGATGCAATAGTCGCGATCGGGCGCCCGCGCCGTCGGCACCTGTTTTGGCTCCACGATGATCGCTCCATAGAGTCCCGTCTGCTCGGCGAGCGTGTGAGCGTGATACCAGTAGGTTCCGCTCTGGCGGACCTCGAAGCGATAGGTGAAGGTCTCGCCCGGCGCGATGCCGGCAAAGCTGATGCCGGGCACGCCGTCCATCTCCGCCGGCACGATGATGCCGTGCCAATGGATGCTCGACATCTCCTTGAGGCCGTTGCGTACGCGCAGCGTGACCGTGTCGCCTTCGCGCAGGCGCAGGACCGGCGCGGGCACGCTGCCGTTCACGGCGGTCGCGATACGGCGTTTGCCGGTGAAGTTGACCGGCAGCTCGGCGATCTCGAGGTCGAACTCGGTCCCGCTCAGCTCAGCGGGCAAGGTTGGTGCGGATCGCGCGAGAAGCGCCGGGGCGAAACCGGCGACCGCGCCGCCGATCGCCAGCCCCTGGACGAAACGGCGCCGCGCGATCGGCCGGATATGTAAGGGAGACATGAACTGTACTTTCGCGAAGTCGGCTTCAGGCGAGGTCGAGGACGATCCGGCCCTCGATGTCGCCATGATGCATGCGGGAGAAGACGTCGTTGATGTTCTCGAGCCTGTCCGCATGGACCGTGGCCTTGACCTTGCCCTCGCCGGCGAACGCCAGTGCCTCGAGCAGATCGAGCCGCGTGCCAACGATCGAGCCGCGCACGGTAATGCCGTTCAGCACGGTGTCGAAGATCGACAACGGGAAGTCGCCCGGCGGCAGGCCGTTGAGCGCGACCGTGCCGCCGCGCCGGACCATGCCGAGCGCCTGCTGGAACGCCTTGGGCGAAACGGCGGTCACCAGCGCCCCGTGCGCGCCGCCAATGGCTTTCTTGAGCGCTGCCGAAGGGTCCTCGTTGCGCGCGTTGACCGTCAGTGTGGCGCCAAGGCGTGTAGCGAGGTCGAGCTTGCTATCGTCGATGTCGACCGCGGCCACATTGAGACCCATGGCTCGGGCATATTGCACCGCCATGTGGCCGAGCCCGCCAATGCCGGAGACGACCACCCACTCACCGGGTCGGGCCTCGGTGGCCTTCAATCCCTTGTAGACGGTGACGCCCGCGCAGAGGATCGGCGCAATGTCGAGGAAGTCGACATTGTCGGGAAGGTGACCAACATAGTTGGGATCGGCGAGGACATATTCGGCAAAGCTGCCATTGACCGAATAGCCGGTGTTCTGCTGTTCGTGGCAAAGCGTCTCCCAGCCACCCAGGCAATGCACGCAGTGCCCGCAGGCGGTGTAGAGCCAGGGCACACCGACCCGGTCGCCTTCCTTCACATGGGTGACGCCTGCACCGACGGCGGCGACATGCCCGACGCCTTCATGGCCAGGAATGAAGGGCGGGTTGGGCTTGACCGGCCAGTCTCCTTCTGCCGCGTGCAGGTCGGTATGGCACACGCCGGTTGCCGCAATCTTGACCAGGATCTGCCCGGGGCCGACCGCCGGGATCGGCGCCTCCTCGATGACCAGGGGCTTGCCGAATTCGCGGACGACCGCCGCCTTCATGGTTTTCGCCATGTCCGTTTCTCCTTTGAGCGAGGGGTCAGAACAGGCCGAGCGCGTGCTCGTCATAGGAGACGAGCAGGTTCTTGGTCTGCTGATAATGGTCGAGCATCATCCGGTGATTTTCACGCCCGAAGCCCGACGCCTTGTATCCGCCGAAGGCGGCATGGGCGGGGTACTGATGATAGCAGTTGGTCCAGACCCGCCCGGCCTCGATCGCGCGGCCGAGCCGGTAGGCGGTGTTGCCGCTCCGGGTCCAGACGCCCGCGCCAAGGCCGTAGGCGGTGTCGTTGGCAAGTGCGATCGCCTCCTCGACCGTCTTGAAGGTGGTGACCGACAGGACGGGACCGAAGATCTCCTCCTGGAAGATGCGCATGTGGTTCTGACCCACGAACACCGTCGGCTGCACGAAATAGCCCTGGTCGAGCGCACCGCCCGGCAGCGCCCTGGCGCCACCGACCAGACACTGCGCGCCCTCGGCCTTGCCGATATCGATATAGCCCAGGATCTTGTGGAGCTGGTCCTCCGACGCCTGCGCGCCGACCTGGACCGAGGGGTCGAGCGGATCGCCCTGGCGGATCGCGGCGACGCGCGCCACGGCGCGCTCGATGAAGCGGTCGAAGATCGACTCATGGATCAGCGCACGCGACGGGCAGGTGCAGACCTCGCCCTTGTTGAACGCGAACAAAGTAAAGCCTTCGAGCGCCTTGTCGAAGAAGGCATCGTCGTCGTCGAGCACGTCCGCCATGAAGATGTTCGGCGACTTGCCGCCAAGCTCCATAGTCTGGGGGATCAGATGGTCGGCGGCCGCATGCATGATCTGCTTGCCGGTGACGGTCTCGCCGGTGAACGAGACCTTGGCGATGCGCGGATTGGCGGCGATCGCCTGGCCGACGGTCCGTCCCGGGCCGGTAACGACATTGAGCACGCCGGGCGGCAGGATGTCGGCGGTGAGCTCGGCGAACATCAGCAAGGTGAGCGGCGTCTGGGATGCGGGTTTGATGACGGTGCAGTTGCCCGCCGCCAGCGCCGGGGCGATCTTCCACGCCGCCATCAGCAGCGGGAAGTTCCACGGGATGATCTGGCCGACGACGCCGAGCGGCTCGCGGAAATGATAGGCGATGGTGTCCGCATCGATCGTCGAGATGCCGCCTTCCTCCGCCCGGATGCAGCCGGCGAAGTAGCGGAAATGGTCGATCGCGAGCGGCACGTCGGCAGCGCGCGTCTCGCGGATCGGCTTGCCATTGTCGATCGTCTCGGCAAGTGCCAGCAACTCCAGATTGTCTTCGAGCCGGTCGGCGACGCGATTGAGAATCCTGGCGCGTTCGGCGGGCGCGATCCTTGCCCATTGATCCTTGGCGGCGTGCGCCGCATCGAGCGCGCGCTCGACATCTTCCGGCGTCGACAGCGCGAACTCGGCGATCTGGGCGCCATTGATCGGGCTCGTGTCCGCGAAATACTCGCCGCTCGCAGGAGCGCTCCATCGACCACCGATGAAATTATCATAGCGGTGTCGGAAGGAGGCCGCCGCGTTAATGGTCCCGATCGCCTTCTCGAACATAACCTGACTCCATCTCTATCGATGGCCTGACGGAGTAATCTCTTTGCCCGGGCGGCCTATAAGTAAGTTCCGCAGAAGTTAGTCTGGCATCGGTGTCGCGGGCTTTGAGGGTCAGACACGCCAACGGAGCCGATGACTATTCATCGACTCCCGAACCTATTCGCGCACGCCTGATCGGAATTATGCCGAGACACGCTTACTCGGCCGATTCTTGTTTAGGTGAGGGCGGCGCTTGGCATTCCAATTCTGGCATTACGCCCGGATGCGCTTTAGGCTCACCCAATCGCCTTTCTGAAGCGTCCCGTCCCTCACGCGGAAATGAGCGTAATGGTCGTCGAAAATCTGGTCGACTTCGACATGACCGACAAGGCGGCGGTGGCGCGGCGTTGCGTGATAGACTTCGAGTATCTGCCCGATGTGCGCGCCATCGGCCTTGCCCAGGCAGGCCACTGTGCCGCCCGCATCCGTACGGACGATCTTGCCGCGCATGAACAAGCTATGGCCGATACCCTGTGCGAGGAGCGGCGTGCTGCCAAAGAGCAGAAAGCCAACAGCAGCACCGACGCCAAGATGCTTTCGCATCACTGTTTCCTCTCTCACGTTAGTTGCTCGGTCCCGGCTTTGAAAGCTGGGAGCACGGGGCGACGCTGGGCATCGTCAAAGAACTGGCCCGCCGCGGGGCGGCGGCGGGCCCTCAGCCCCGGGGGGTGTTTTATCGGGGCTGGAAACTTCACATGTCGCTCATCGGCTTGTCGGCCATGGGCTTGGCGGTCTTCTTCTTCGCGGCCGGCTTGGCCTTCTTCATCGGCATCTTGCAGCAGCCACTCTTCGCCTTACCGGCCATGCCCGAGCCGTTCGATGCAGGCGACCCGCCGGACATGCCGGCCATCCCCGACATGCCCTGTTGATCCTGCTGGGCCGGTTGCCCCGGCTGCTTCTGCGCGCCGGCCTGATGATCCTTCATCATCTGATCGTGCATCTGCTGCCCGCCATGATCCATGCCCTGCTGGTGGGCATGGGCCGGCGCAGTCTGCGCGGGCGCGGGCGTCGACTGGGCGAGAGCGGTGCCGGCGGCGAAGGTTAGCGTCGCGAAGAGGCTGATGGTCGCCGCGCGAAATATCGTCTGTCGCATTGAGGGTC
This sequence comes from Novosphingobium sp. CECT 9465, assembly GCF_920987055.1. Lineage (NCBI taxonomy): Bacteria > Pseudomonadati > Pseudomonadota > Alphaproteobacteria > Sphingomonadales > Sphingomonadaceae > Novosphingobium > Novosphingobium sp. CECT 9465. The sequence continues at coordinate 103,902 of NZ_CAKLBX010000003.1, read as the reverse complement.
TCCGAGTGTTCGTCCTGTTGCCCGATCGACGTTCCGATCCCGGCAATTCCGAAGCTTCAATGCTGCTAGCGAGACGCAGTCTGTATACGTAACTTACGAATCCGCTTTTGATCGCGACAAGCATGCGCGGGATCGTGCGGGGTGGACCATGGTCCAAGGTCAAGCGAATTCATGATCCCGCTTGATGGCGGCCGGCAGCGAAGTGCAAAAACCAATTGGCCCGCCGTGGGAGAACGGCGGGCCAAAGCTGCGGTTGAACCAGGCCACGGTCGTTGGCCACCCAGCCTCGTGGTCGGAGCTGGCTTAATTGCAGGGTCAGCAACCACCCCGCGACCTATGCAACATGCGGGAGGCTCCGTCCTGGGTCCCCATCTCCCGCATAGCGATCCGATGGTCCTGCATCATCTCACCGTGCATCCGCACTTCGCGGTGTCGCATGCCTTGCATCTGGGCCGTGTCGGACCGAGCCGGCGCCGGCTTCGCCTTGAGCGTCTGTTCAAGGTCGGGCATGCCCGGCGGCATCCCATCGGCGAGAACTGGCCCGGCGCCGACGGCAAGGACGCCAAAGGCTGCGAGCGAAGCGATAATCGCTGCTTTCTTGCGCAAATATGATTCCTTCAAGTCTGAGTTTCAGTGCGACCGGACACATGCCCGGTCGATTCTCGCTCCCCAGGGAGCTTGCCGTTGAGATGGTATCGGCCTGGAGGTGGCAGTATACGTAATTTGCGAAGCTGGCGGTCAGCCTGCAATGTCCGCTTTAGTTCGGCTACTAGCAAAAGCTGGGCGCGGATGACCGAAGACGGCGGCCATCAAAGCCTCCGCCTAGCCCGAGCACTGGGAAGCGACGCCGCCTGCTGCAGTGGCGAACAGCGAAAGGTAAATCGCACGCCGCTTTTGCTTCGGCGCGATCGTGGCAAGGCCCACCGCCGAACCAGCCACTCGGACTGGCCCAGGCTAAATTGTCGGAATAGACGCTCGCTCGGATCGGTGTCGCAGTGATTGAACGCTCGCCTGGCTGATTATTGATCAACTGGCGAGGGCCGCAACCAGCTTAGAAGGGCAATTTTGTCTTCCCAGAGGGGGCGGGCACAAAAGCGATCGGTTCGGGTATTACGGATATTGCCCTCCCGCGCGCCCTTTAAGGGAAGAGCGGCGCTTCGCCTCGGTGGATCTCATCGGGATCGAGAAAAGCGCGTTTGCGTCAGTTTCACGATTGCTCAGGAGGGGCTTCGAAATGACTTTTCTGAGCCGGCGAACTGTCTTGGCGGGCGGAGGCCTCCTGCTGGGGGCGGCATGCACGCGCAGATTTGCGACGCCGGACCAAGCAGGCACGCTGCCCATTCCTCGCCTGTTAGATGCACGCGACCATGGGCAGAGAATTGGACTGAGGGCGCAGGAAGGGGAAACCACTTTCTTCCCAGGGCGGCGGAGCGCCACCATGGGATACAACGGCAGCTATCTTGGCCCGACTCTGCGGGTACATCGCGGGGACGACGTGACGGTGACTGTCAGCAACAATCTGTCTGCTGATACCACGGTTCACTGGCACGGGCTGCTCGTACCGGGAGACCTGGACGGCAGCCCCCACCAGACCATTAGTCCAGGCGAGACTTGGCGTCCGACGCTGCCGATCCGTCAGCCGGCGGCCACTCTCTTTTATCATTCGCATGCACACGGCCGAACGGCGGAGCAGGTCTATGCAGGCCTAGCGGGATTGCTCTTCGTCACCGACGAGGAAGAGCAAGGTCTCGGTTTGCCTTCGGATTACGGCGTCGACGATCTACCAATCTTGATCCAGGATCGGCAGTTCGTGGATGGCCGTCTGGTGTTACCGGCGGGCATGATGGTGGCGCTGGACGGGAGGCGGGGCAACGTTATTCTCGTAAACGGCGCGTACAACCCGCGAGCAGACGTTCCCAGAAGCTTAGTGCGGCTGCGGCTCGTAAATGGTTCGAATGCCCGGACTTACGATCTTTCGTTCAGCGACGGACGAGCCTTTTATTGGATCGGCACCGAGGGCGGCCTTTTGGAAAAGTCCGTTGAATTGCAGTCCCTCACTCTGGCCTCCGGTCAGCGGGCTGAGATCTTGGTGGACTTCAGCGATGGCAAACCGGTCTCGTTGGTATCGGCTCCGGACCAAAGCACCCTCAGGATGCATGGCATGGGCATGATGCATCGGCACGAGGCTAGCGAAAACAACGCAGGGGATGAAACTGTCCTCACATTTTCACCGCGCTTGGCATCGAGTAAGCGAGGTAGCACCACGCTTCCGCTCCTCCTGGCGTCCCGCGCGGTGCCAGATCCGGCGACGGTCGTCGCACGGCGACGTCTGGTGCTCAACATGAGGCTGGGAGGTATGATGGATAGCGACGAAGAGCCGCTAACGATCAACCACAGGCGATTCGATATTGATCGCATCGATGAGGAAGTCGAGCTTGGCGCCGTCGAGATATGGAAAGTCTCCGGGCAGAAAATGGCCCATCCCTTCCACATTCATGGAGTGCACTTCGACGTGCTACGTCGCGATGGCGAGGAACCAGATCTTCTTGATCAGGGGCCACGTGACACCATCGTCGTGGACGAACCGGTCGAGTTATTAATCCGTTTCGACCAGCCTGCTTCAAAAGCGCCCTTCCTGTTCCATTGCCATATCCTGGAGCACGAGGACGAAGGCATGATGGGTCAGTTTTCCGTGACGTAGTGGGAACAACTCAAGAATCGAAATCCCGCATATGCCAATAAGGGGGCAATGCTCGACGTATGACTTCGAACTCCACTCTCGTTTTTGTTCCCTTTTCGGGCTTGGGCCAGAACGTTTCGCACATCTCGATCGAAGGCATTCGATCATCCCGGACACTTGTGCATCACATGACGAACCCTGCGGTTAGTCACGGCCACCAGGCGCCGCGGGCCGCGCTCTATAATGACCATACGCTTGTCGGGCCGTCCCGCGGCCGCTGTCAGTACTCGCGGCAATGAGTAATAGATGGTATCGCCGCGTTCATACCACTTTCCTCCGCCAAGCGGCGTCTGGTCAGGCAATCGGATTTCGCTGTAAGATCCGTTGCGATTAAGAACCCAGGCCATCCCCGACTTACAGCCGGATCGGCCATCAAATGACCAGACACCCGCGAGCTTGGTGGTCGAGGTATCTTCCCCTGCGGGAACGACCCTGGCCGGCGAAGGTAGCGTTGGCACAGTGAGCGCGGCGAAAATCGCCCAGATGGAACACGACCACCGTGTGAAAGTGAGCAGCCGGCATCGATATAACCCGTTAAGCGCGATCGTCATACTGTTCCCTTCCGATCCACACTCACTCCGCTGAGAGCTTCGTTGGTTGCCCTTGGCAGACTATGCAGACCATCTGCCGGTGGTAATGCGTATTTGTCGCTAGACAGAAGGGACGCCTGCGATGGCATCTGATCGCAGATCGCCCAGGACAAGGCAGCCGGCGCAGAACTTGGGATGACGGTGATCGTCTCATGCGCAGTGCAAGCGAGCAACCACATGAGCGGTAACGGGGGCGACGAGTTCGCTTCCGGACGAGGAAAAGGTGGCCCGGTGACCTTCATTCTATCCCGACATGTTGGTTTGGACGCTCAAGCCGGGTGGCGAGGCGGAGGCATATAGGCCCGCCCGATGTACTAATCGCAAGCGACCGGTTTTCGGTTCTGATGCTCTTGCGCCCCAGTCAACCGACCGATCGCCATTCGTATATATCACAATTTCGCGGGTCGTTCCCCCCAGATAGGGTCAGAGCAGGTTCGAGTCGTGGAGGGGACGCCAGGCCGAAATGCCGGTTGTTCCCGCTGTCCTAGCCGCCACGAATTCGATGGAGATCCAAGGCAAGAGGAGCATTTGATGTCAGCCGCTTCAGCATTTCCAGCTCTGGCGCAGGCGTCCCCCCGACCGCAGTCCGGGATTGTCGCCTGTATCGATTGCTCCGATCATGATGCGTGGATCTACTCACACGCTCGTGCGCTCGCGACAACGCTCGACGTCCCTATTACCCTGCTACAAGTACTTGACGGCGAGGGCTCGACGCGCTCTCGTCCAGACCCGATTGAATGTAACCTCCGGCGGCGCGAAGCCCTGCGCGCCCTCGATCGATGCGCCGCCGCGACCAGCGCACCTCCAACCAAAACCTCCATCGAATTGGCCGAAGGCCAAACCGCGGAGGAAATTTGCCGCTTTGTCCGAGAGTGCGACGACGGCATGGTCGTACTGGGAAGACGAGGCAGGCAAGAGGCCGGTCGCCCGGGCATGGGGGCAACCGTGCACAAGGTGCTCATGCAGACGCCAGCCCCGGTCCTGCTCGTACCGGTAGAGGCCCCGCTTCCGGCAGCGCCCTACAGAAGGGTTGTGGTGCCGCTTGACGGCTCTCGTTGGGCTGAGAGCGTGCTGCCCCTAGCTGTGCGTCTTGCGAAGGCCTCGGAAGCGGAACTCCTGCTCGTCCATGTCGTCCCTACGCCCGAGATGATCGAGGCACGGCCCCTGGAAGTCGAGGACAAGAAGCTTCAACAAGCCCTTATAGAGCGAAATGAGCAAGCAGCACGCAGCTACCTGGATCGAACGAAATCCAACCTCTCGGCGTCCGGTCTACGAATGCGTACGATTTCGATCCGTGGCGAGGATGTACGCGAGGTGCTGTGCGATCTTATTCAGCGCGAGAGGGCCGATATTGCCGTCCTGTCCGCGCGCGGCCACAGCCATCGGCATGTTTCCGACGTACCCTATGGAACGGTCGCCTCCTACCTGATGACGCATTGCAATGTACCAATGCTCGTAACGCCTGCGACAATCCGCTCGGGAAAAGCGCAGATCGCCGTAGGGCATAATTGCCTCCGGCTACCCCTCGCCGCCCAAGCCTGATCATGGCCGATATTGAGGGGACCGACCCTATTTCGGGGGCGGCCGACGAGACCGCCACACGCCATCAGCTGACAGGATTGATCGGTCGCTCAGCGCCTCTTCCCATCTGGGCGCATCTCGACGCCATGAAGGACTGGCTGGCTCGAGCCCGCCAGGCAGCCACGCAAGCCGACCAACGCGGCAGCGCCGCAGCCGAATGGCTACTCGACAACGACTATCAGATCCAGCGCGCGATCCTGCAAATTGGTGAGGGTCTTCCCAAGGCCTTCTACGCGAAACTTCCCGGTCTTGCTGAAGACGGCCTCAGGCGACCGCGCGCCCATCAAGTCGCGCAGTCTCTGCTTCTGGCGTCTCACCTGCAAGTCTCGCTGTCCTCGGCTGTCGAATTCGTCGTTCGATATCAGAATAAGATGCCGCTCAGCATCGCTGAAACCTGGGCGATTCCTACGATGCTGCGTATCGTTTGTCTTGAAATGATCGTTACGGGTTTCACCCAGCTTTTTCCTCAAGTCGCTCCCCCTTTTGCACTAACGGACTCTCCCGACGTCGCGACCGGGGGATTCGACAACACGGAGTGCGTGGCACGCGGCATAGCCAATCTTGCCGTGATCGCGACTATCCAATGGAACGACTTCTTCGACAGAACCAGCCAGGTCGAGGCGGTTCTGAAGCGTGATCCTGCAGGGATTTATCCGCGCATGGATTTCGCTACTCGCGACCAATATCGTCACGCGGTAGAACGGCTCGCAGCGCGATCCGGCCTCCTAGAGCGAGAGGTTGCCCAGCGCGCTCTGCGGCAGTGTCAAAGTAGTGAAGAGGCCCCCTCAGGGCATGTAGGTTATTGGCTCATCGATGCCGGCCTGCCTGCTTTCACGGATGCACTCGATCCCCGCCCCTGGACACCCCGTTCGATGCTGCGGCGCATCTTGCGTCATAAGGGTATGCTTTACGCGACCGCGCTGGTGTTTGCCGGTATCGCGGCCTCTGCAGTTCCTGCAGCATACATGTCCTCGACCGGACCGTCTCCCTTATCCTGGCTGCTGTGTATCGCGCTGACGCTGCTGCCCGCTTCCATCCTCAGCATCACCTTTGTGAATTGGATGGTCACGCAAATCGTTCCTCCATGCGTTCTTCCCAAGCTGGAATTCAAGAAAGGAATTCCCGGAGATTGTGCGACGGCCATCGCAATCCCCGTTCTCGTCGCTCGGACCTCCGACATCGCTCCCCTTCTTGAGCGACTTGAGGCGCATCGCCTAGCCAACCCTGATGAAGCGCTGGAGTTCGTTCTCCTGACCGACCTTGCCGATGCCGCAACCGCCAGGGTTTCGGGCGACGATGAGATCGAGCAGATGCTGGTACGAGGCATCGAAGAATTGAATGCCCGCTACAAGGACGCAAGGGGCAATGGACCTTTTCATCTGCTCCACCGACCGCGCCTCTTCAACGAGGCGCAGGGCTGTTGGATGGGCTGGGAGCGCAAGCGCGGTAAGCTGGAGCAGTTCAACGCCTATATCCTGCGCGGCGACGCCACTGCATTCCATTTGACCACCGGCAAGGTGGAAAGGCTGCGGCGATGCCGCTTCGTACTGACGGCAGACGCAGATACCAGACTTCCGGGTGGTGTGGTGCGCCGTCTGGTCGGCACTCTCGCCCATCCACTCAATCGGGCTCATTTTGCCCCCGACACCGGCATTGTGGAACGAGGCTACACTATCCTTCAACCTCGCGTTGAACTAGCGCCGGAGGGCCCCGAGCAATCCCTGTTCGCTCGCCTCTACGGCGGCGATACTATGATCGACATCTACTCTCGCGCGGTTTCCGACGTGTACCAGGACCTTCTGGGCACCGGCGTGTTTGTGGGCAAAGGCCTCTACGATGTGGCGGCATTCGAACGGAGTCTGGAGGGCCGTGTCCCAGAGAATGCTTTGCTTAGCCATGACCTGTTCGAGGGGCTTCATGGGCGCGCGGCGCTCGTTAGCGACGTCATTGTCTACGAGCGCTTTCCGACCGGGTATCTCGACTTTTCCGCGCGCTGGCACCGCTGGGTGCGGGGTGATTGGCAAATCCTGCCCTGGCTGTTTCCCTTTGTCCCAGGGCGTGACGGCCGATGGCTGCGCAATCGGCTTGGGTGGTTCGACAGGCTCAAGATCTTCGACAATCTAAGGCGCAGTCTGGTACCCGCCAGCATCGTTGCCTTGCTCCTAGGCGGTTGGTTCCTGTTTCACGGTCGACCCTGGGTCTGGACACTGCTCGCGATCGTCGCGCCCGGGGCTTATCTTTTTACCGATCTCGTAACGGGCTTCGCTCAGGGCCGCCGTCGCGGTGTCATGCAGCGCGTCCTGCGGCGCCTCACGGATCATCTCGGGCGCTGGATTTTAGCCATCGCCTTCCTTGTCAGCGACGCATACATCGCGCTGCACGCCATAGCCGTCACGATCTGGCGGCTGCAATCGGGGCGGCGGCGGCTCGAATGGACCTCTGCCGCTCATATGGCCACGCGAAACGCGGCGCGCCATCCGCGATTAGCGGCGTGGCGCGACATGTGGAGCTCGCCCCTTCTTGCGGTGCTTATAGCCGGCGCATTACTCGCTTATACGCCGGGATCGATGCCTGTCGCGGCGCCGCTATTGCTGCTCTGGTTCTTCGCACCCGAGATCGCGGTTTGGATCAGCCGCCCGCGTAGACCACCGATCGAGGCGCTTACCGAAGCAGACAGGAGATTTCTCAGACTCGTCGCTCGGCGCACCTGGCTTTTTTTTGAAACCTTCGTCCGGCCTGAGGACAATTGGCTGCCTCCCGACAACTACCAGGAGCCGCCCGACGAGGACACCGCTCACCGAACGTCGCCTACCAACATCGGCATGTTGATGGTGTCGATCCTGACAGCGTGGCGGCTTGGGCATATCGGTCTCAACGAGCTGGCTACCCGTCTTGGCGACACGTTCGATACGCTTGACCGGCTCGAACGCTACCGCGGCCACATTCTCAACTGGTATGATACCAGGACGCTCGCTCCCCTTGAGCCACGTTACATTTCCACGGTCGACAGCGGCAATCTTGCCGTCAGCCTGATTACCGTTGCCCAGGCTCTTCGAGATGCTGGGAGGGCACCGCCGGTAGGCAGCGAGCTCTGGCAAGGCCTAGAAGATATTGTCGGACTGCTCTCCCAGGCGATCCGGTCTATCGGGACCGAAGCGGGCTCAACGGCCGGTGTGATCCTGGCTACCGTGGGCGAGACGGTGAAGCGGGTTTCGAACGATGAGCGCGAATGGCTCAGGGGGATCGACGATCTCATTTCGGCCGACTTGCCGAGACTGCGCGAGCAGGTGGGCGTGATGGCCGCGAGCGTTGCCGAAGCCGACGTCGGCATCTTGCGCGAAGTGCAAGTCTGGCTCGAGCGGCTCGAGCATCACGTGTCCGGGATACGTCGCGATTTGCAGGTTTTCTGCCCGTGGTGGGAAGTTATAACCGACCATCCCTCAGACTGCGCGGAAACCGCAGCCAAGGTCGCCGATTTCATGGCTGGCGGCTCGGCGACACCATCCGATTCGCGCACCGCGCACGTCATCAGCCTGCTCAGCGCGACCAAGGAAGGCGGATTATCCGACGCGGCCCGTCAATGGGTCGACAAGATGCTGGCTGCCATCGCCGAAGGGCAGGCCGTTTCGCGCGAGCTTCATGGTCGCTTCGACAGCCTTGCCCGCCGGGCCAACGTCAGTGCGCACGCGATGGACTTTTCACTTCTGCTTGATGAAGGTAGCCGGCTCTTTCACATCGGCTACAACGTCAGCGCCGACCGCATAGACGCGCATCACTACGATCTCCTCGCCAGCGAAGCACGGCTCGCCAGCTTCTTCGCCATTGCGAAGGGCGATATCGATCCTTCCCACTGGTTCCACCTCGGTCGCCCCATCACGAAACAGGAGGCCGGGCTTGCGCTGCTGTCCTGGAATGGCTCGATGTTCGAATATCTGATGCCGAACATCTTTTTGCACAGCGATCCCGGCACGCTGCTTGGTATGAGCGACCGAACAGCCGTCAGCATCCAGGCCGCCTTCGGCAAATCGCACAAAATCCCTTGGGGAATCTCCGAATCGTCATTCGCCTCGATGGGGTCTGATCGCGTCTATCGCTATCACGCCTTCGGCGTCCCTGCCCTCGGACTTCAACGTGGCCTCGGCCACGACCTCGTCGTGAGCCCCTACGCAACGGCGCTTGCGCTCATGATCCGGCCAGCACTTGCGACAATCAACCTCAAGCTGCTGGCCGAGCAGAGGTTAATTGGACGGTTCGGCTTCTTCGAAGCCGCCGATTTCACGCCGGCCCGCGTGCCGGCGGGCGAGCGGTTCGCTATCGTCCGCTCGTACATGGCGCACCACCATGGCATGAGTCTCGCCGCGCTGGGAAATGCACTGTGCGACAACATGCTAGTGCGCTGGTTCCATGCGGACCCTTACGTCGGCACCGTCGATCTCCTGCTCAACGAACGCATACCGTGGGAGCTTCCGCCAGAAATTGCACGAGTAGAGGTTCGCGACCCGCCCGCTCACGCCGAAGGGAACATCCCGGCACTGCACAGTTGGTCGCCAGACCGACCGTCGGGGCAGCATGCTTGGCACATCCTCGGCAACGGCCGGCTTTCGAGCCGAATCCGCACGGACGGCGCCGGGGGTCTAAGCTGGAATCAGCATACACTTACCCGCATCGAACCTGCAGATGACCACGCAGGCTTCTGGCTCTATCTGCATGATCTCGATCAAGGCGATTTCTGGTCCGCAACAGGGGGGCCATTCCCCGCCATCGGCGAGCCGCCGGAGGTCATGTTTCATGCCCATCAGGTCGAATTCCGTCAGCGTTCGCGCGGTCTGTCGATCTCGACGCTAGTCAACGTTGCCCATGGCGACGATCTCGAAATCAGACGCATCGCGCTCGTCAATGAGGAGGATCGTGCCCGGACAATCGAACTGACGGGCTACGTCCAGGTGGTGCTCGCCCCACCCCAGGATGCAGCTCGGCATCCTGCTTTCAGCAAGCTGTTCGTGAGCGCTGAAACCTTGCCCGGAGGCGATGGACTCGTGTTCACGCGCCGACCGCGCAATCCCGACGAGCGGCCTCCGGTTTTGCTGATTCGCATAATCGGAGATGACGAAGGAGTCGCCTTGCTCGGACTTGAGGCTGATCGAAGAGCCTTCATCGGTCGCCATGGCAACGTCACGCATCCTGCCGCGATGAAACAGGAGCCTCCGATTGGCGCATTGGGCTGGTCGCTCGATCCGATCTGCGCGATCAGGGCAAAGGTCATGCTGCCGCCGCACGGGCGCCGCGAACTCGCTTTCGTCACGATCGCGGCGGGATCGCGTCAGTCGGCGCTAGACCTGGCCGACCGCTATGCAACGTTGTCCGCGCTGGATTGGGTGGTTAGCGATTCCATCGCGGCAAAAGCGCGCGAGATGCACGACCTGGGCCTACAGCCACAGTTCGTACCTCAGGTACAGGCCTTCCTTTCCCATCTTTTTACTGCCCGCACAAACCCTGCACCCGGAGGTGAACGGCTCTTCCGGCAGGTCGATCTCTGGTCGCTTGGTATTTCAGGCGATCATCCCATCGTGATGTTGCGCGCCGGCACCGCGGAACAGACCGGTATGCTCCGCTTCGTTCTCGCTGCGCATTGGCTCGGCCACCAGCGCGGCATCCTCTTCGATCTCGCGATCGTCCACGAGGGCACCTCAGGTTACGTCGAACCCGTCCGCGAGCGCCTTCTGGAAGTCCTGAGAGACGCCGGCGCGCAGGAACGCCTTGGCACCCATGGCGGCATCCACCTAGTGGGCGTCAGCTCCTCCGATCACGAGCGCGTGGCGCTCCTCGAGCAGGCCGCCAAGCTGATCCTTGAAGACGACGGCGTCACGCTTGCCGACCGACTCGCCCGGGTAGATCAACCTCCGCACCCCGGCCCGCCGTTTGCCCCAGTCGGCACCAACCTGCCGCCAGCCACCTCCGCACCCGTGCCGCGGTCCGTAGATCTCCTCTTCGACAACGGCTGGGGCGGCTTTGCGCCTGATACTGGCGACTATGTGATCAACCTAGAGCCCGACGCTCCCACCCCGGCTCCGTGGTCCAATGTCCTGGCCAACGACGCGTTCGGCACGATCGTTACTGAGGCCGGGCTTGGCTTCGCCTGGGCGATCAACAGCGGCGAGAACAGGCTCACGCCCTGGTTCAACGATCCCGTCGAGGATCCCCAAGGTGAACGGCTCTATCTGCGCGACGAGGAGAACGGGCGGCTCTGGACCCCGACACCCTTGCCATCGGGCGGCGGCTCCGCGTGCCGCATTCATCATAGTCCCGATCGGACCATATGGCACCGCCACAGCGAAGGCCTGGAGCAGGAGCTGTCGACCTTCGTGCCAATCGACGATCCGGTAAAACTGGTGCGTCTGCGCCTACGCAATCAAACGCCACGCTCGCGCCGGATCACGGCGACCTACTATGCGGAATGGCTCCTGGGCGCGGTGAGGGGCGAGCAAGCCCCTTTTAGGACGTCGCGCTATGACCCGGCCTCCCATGCAATTCTCGCACGCAATTCCTGGACGGACGAGTTCGGCGATCGCGTTGCCTTTCTTGCCACGACCCAGGCCGTTCATAGCTTCACTACCTCACGCCGCGATTTCCACGGTGTTATTGCCGACCCGGCCCGACCGCTCGGCCTGCTCAACTGGGATCTGGGCAACCGCCAGGATTCTGCCGGCGACGATTGCTGCGGCGCCCTCCAGGTGCATCTCGATATCCCCCCTGAAGGAACCGTCGAAGTTTGTTTCATCCTCGGCCAGGGTGATAACCTCGAGCACGCAATCCAACTTATCCGGCATTGGCAATCGCCGTCCATCATCGAGACTGCTGCCCGGGTTCGCGTAGCGGACTGGGCCGATCGGTTGGAAAAGGTTCAGGTCAAGACACCCGATCCTGCCTTCGACCTGATGGTCAACCGGTGGCTGCCTCACCAATCGCTAAGTGCCCGCGTGCGCGCTCGCGCCGGTTTCTATCAGGCCAGCGGCGCGTTCGGATTTCGCGATCAGCTCCAGGACGTCCTTGCCCAGATCCAGGTCGATCCGAACGCAACGCGGCAACATATCCTCGCCGCCGCTGCACACCAATTCGAAGAGGGCGACGTGCTCCATTGGTGGCACCCGCCTTCGGACCGCGGGGTCCGAACCCGCTGCTCCGACGATCTCGTCTGGCTTCCTTATGCCGTCGCGCACTATGTCGAGGCGACCGGCGACAAATCCATTCTGGACGAAGAAATTCCATTTCTGAGAGCGCCGCCGCTCGCGGCCGGCGAGGCCGATCGTTACGCCCGATTTGAAGTTACCGACTATAAGCAATCGCTGTTCGTTCACTGCGACCGCGCGCTTGCCCATGCCTATCGCCTCGGAGCTCACGGCCTTCCCCTGATCGGCACCGGTGATTGGAATGACGGCATGGACCGGGTCGGCGAGCGGGGACGCGGCGAGAGCATATGGCTGGCCTGGTTCCTCATCGCAACTATCCGGAACTTCACACTGCACTGCGTCGATGAGCGGCAAACCGAGTTTCGTGATCGCTGGGAAGCGCGTGTCGAAGCGCTCGCCGCAGCGGTCGAGCAGTCTGGCTGGGATGGCGAGTGGTATCTGCGCGCCTTTGATGACGACGGCAGGCCTTGGGGCACATCCGAGGAGCAGGAATGTCGCATCGATTCCATCGCTCAATCCTGGTCCGTTCTCTCAAATGCTGCAGATCCGGAGCGAGCCAGAACGGCGCTCGCGTCGGCCAGGCGCTACCTAGTACGCAACGATGATGCCCTCATACGCCTGCTCGATCCCCCCTTCGACCACACGCCGCGCGAACCGGGCTATATCAAGGCCTATCCGCCTGGCGTCCGGGAGAATGGCGGGCAATATACCCATGCGGCAACGTGGCTCGCGATCGCGTTCGCACGGATACGCGACGGCGACGTGGCCAAATCACTGTTCGACCGAATTAGCCCGATAACGCACAGTTCGACACGCGAAGGCGCCGAGCATTATCGAACCGAGCCATATGCTGTCGCGGGCGACATCGCCGGTGTGGCACCCCATCTCGGCCGCGGCGGCTGGACTTGGTATACAGGCGCCGCAGGTTGGACATGGCGGCTGGCCGTTGAAGAAATTCTGGGCGTTCGCTTAATTGGCGGCAAAATACAGATACGTCCAGCAATGCCGAAAAGCTGGCACAAAGCGGAATTGACGCTCCGGCGCGCCGACGGAGCCATCCAGATAACGATCGAAACGGACCCGTCTCTTGAAGGTGACGGAGAGGAAATTACCGTTGACGGCAAGCTCCTGCGAGAACTCGGGGTTTGCTTTCCCCACGATGGCGCGACGCGGATTGTTCTCGTGCGGGTTCCGCTAAAGGCCTGACGTCGATTCGACAACGGCAATACGAAAGGATTCTCATGTCGACCATCCCCGCCTCTACCCTGCATGGGGACGGCAGCCCGGAACGGCTGGCGATCGACACGATCCGCACATTGACGATGGATGCGGTCCACGCCGCGAAATCGGGTCATATCGGCACGCCGATGGCCCTGGCACCGGTCGGCTATACGCTCTGGTCGCAATTCCTGCGCACCGATCCCGACGCGCCGGATTGGCCCAACCGCGACCGCTTCGTCCTGTCGGTCGGCCATGCGTCGATGCTGCTTTACTCCCTGCTGCATCTCGCCGGAGTCAAGGAGATCGACAAGGACGGCAGGCTGACCGGCAAACCGGCGGTGAGCCTGCAGGACATCAAGGATTTCCGCCAGATCGGCTCGAAGACGCCGGGTCACCCCGAATATCGCCACACCACGGGCGTCGAGACGACCACTGGACCGCTCGGCCAGGGCTGCGGCAATTCGGTCGGCATGGCGATTGCCGAGCGCTGGCTCGCGGCGCGCTACAATCGCGACGGTTTCCCGATCTTCGACCATGACGTCTATTGCCTCGCCGGCGACGGCTGTATGATGGAAGGCGTGGCGAGCGAGGCGGCGAGCCTGGCCGGCCACCTGAAGCTCTCCAACCTCTGCTGGATCTACGATTCGAACCATGTGACGATCGAGGGCGGCACCGATCTCGCCTTCGACGAGGATGTCGGCCAGCGCTTCGACGCTTATGGCTGGCACGTCATCCATGTGGACGACGCCAACGATACCAAGGCGGTCGCCGCGGCGATCGAAAGCTTCAAGGCGACCACCGACAGGCCGACGATGATCGTGGTCCATTCGATTATCGGCTATGGCAGCTCGATCGCCGGAACCGCCAAGGCGCATGGCGAGGCGATGACCGGCGATGACATACGCGGCACCAAGAAAGCCTATGGCTGGCCCGAGGATTCGTCCTTCCTCGTTCCCGACGGCGTGCCCGAGCATTTCGGAGGCGCCATTGCCGGGCGCGGCAAGCCGCTGCGTGCCGAATGGCTGGCGATGCGCGAACGCTATGCGCAGGCCGAACCCGCCCTGGCCAAGGAGCTCGAGGCGATCTTTGCCGACCGGCTTCCCGACGGCTGGGATGCCGCCATCCCGACCTTCCCCGCCGACGAAAAAGGCATCGCGACCCGCGATGCCGGCGGCAAGGTGCTCAACGCGATCGCGCCCAACCTGCCCTGGCTGGTCGGCGGCTCGGCCGATCTTGCCCCCTCGACAAAGACCCTGATCGAAGGCGCGGGATCGTTCCAGACGGGCAGCTATGCCGGCCGCAATCTCCACTTCGGCGTGCGCGAACATGCGATGGGTTCGGTGGTCAACGGCATGGCCCTGTCGCACCTGCGTCCCTATTCGGCGACCTTTTTCATCTTCCTCGATTATATGCGCCCGCCGGTCCGCCTGGCGGCGCTGATGGAGCTCGGCGTCACCTTCATCTTCACCCACGATTCAATCGGCGTCGGCGAGGACGGGCCGACCCACCAGCCGATCGAGCAGCTGACCATGCTGCGCGCCACACCCGGCCTCGACATGATCCGACCATGCGACGCCAACGAGGTCGCCTGGGCTTGGCGTGCGGCGCTGAGCAAAAACAACCGCCCGACCGCCCTGGTCTTCTCGCGCCAGGCGATCCCGACGCTCGACCGCAGCAAATATGCCGGCGCCGAAGGGCTGCTGAAGGGCGCCTATGTCCTCGCCGGCGACGACAAGCCTGAAATCATCCTGATCGGCACGGGCAGCGAAGTCGGCCTGGTGGTGTCGGCGTACGAGAGACTGACCGAAGCCGGCGTCAAGGCACGCGTCGTATCGATGCCGAGCTGGCATCTCTTCGAACTACAGGATCAGGCCTACAAGGACAGTGTCCTGACCCCCGGCGTCGAGGCACGTCTCGCAGTCGAAATGGGCGGCGAGATCGGCTGGGATCGCTATGTCGGCTCGAAAGGACGGACGATCGCCATGTCGACCTTCGGCGCCTCGGCCCCTGCCACGAAACTGCAGGACAAATTCGGTTTCACCGTCGACAATCTCGTCAAGGTCGCGCGCGAACTGATCGGAAAGGCCTGAGCCATGTCGAGCCTTCTCAAGCAGCTTCAGGAATCGGGGCAGGCGCCCTGGCTCGATTTCGGCGACCGCTCCTTCCTCAAGGAAGGCGGCCTCCGAAAGCTGGTCGAGGAGGACGGCCTGACCGGCGTCACCTCGAACCCGTCGACCTTCGAGAAGGCGATGGGCCAGGGCACCGCCTATGACGATCAGTACAAGGCGTTGGTCACCGCCAATCCGGGCGCATCGGTGGTCGAAACCTACGAAGCGCTGGCGGTCAAGGACATCCAGGATGCCTGCGACACGCTGCGTCCGGTGTTCGACCGGCTGGACGGCAAGGACGGCTATGTCAGCCTTGAGGTTTCGCCCTATCTCGCCAACGATACCGACAAGACGATCGCCGAGGCGCGGCGGCTCTCGAAGATGGTCGATCGCCCGAACCTGATGATCAAGGTGCCGGGCACCAGGGCCGGCGTCCCGGCGATCCGGCAGTTGATCGAGGACAGGCTCAACATCAACGTGACGTTGCTGTTCGCTCTGGAAGCCTATCAGGCGGTGGCGCTGGCCTATGTCGAGGGGCTGGAGGCGCGGCTGGCCAAGGGCTTGGAAGTAGACCGGATAGCCAGCGTCGCCAGCTTCTTCGTCAGCCGCATCGACAGCGCGATCGACAAGAAGATCGACGAACGGGTGAAGGGCGGCGACAAGGATGCCGACGCGCTCAAGGCGGTACGCGGCAAGGTCGCGATCGCCAACGCCAAGCTCGCTTACCAATGGTATCTCGACTTCGTGAAGTCGGACCGGTGGAAGAAGCTTGCCGCCGAAGGGGCGATGCCACAGCGTCTGCTGTGGGCATCGACGGGCACGAAGGATCCGTCCTTCCCCGACACGCTCTATATCGACGCGCTGATCGGCCCTGAAACGGTCAACACCATCCCGCCCAAGACGATGGACGCGTTCCGGGACCACGGCACGCTCAAGCAGACGCTGACCGCGGACGTGCCGGGGGCTGAACATGTCCTGGCCGAGACCGACCGGCTCGGGCTCGATCTGTCCGGCGTCACCGCCAAGCTGGTCGAAGATGGCGTCAAACTGTTCGCCGACGCGGCCGACACGCTGCTCGGCGCGATCGAGGCGAAGAAAGCCAAAGCGGAGGCCAGAAGCGCATGAACCATTTCCACGCCGACCTGCCCGAGCCGCTTCGCCACGCGGTCGATGCCAGGCTCAAGACAGCGGCGGCGGAGAAATGGGGTACGCGGCTGTGGGCCGCCGACGCATCGCTCTGGACCAACGGCGACGAAGCCAAATGGGTCGGCTGGCTCGCCGCGGGGGAAGGCAAGCAGGTCGATTTCGCCCAGCTCAAGGCGATCGCCGCCAAGGCGCGCAGCCATAAGAACGTCGTCCTGCTCGGGATGGGCGGATCGAGCCTCGGCCCCGAAGTGCTGAGCGAGATCATCGGCGCGGGGCCCGGTTTTCCGACCGTCCACGCGCTCGATTCGACCGATCCCGGCCAGATCGGCACAGTCGCGGCGAAGATCGATCCGAAGGAAGCCCTGTTCCTTGTCGCCTCCAAATCCGGGGCGACGATGGAGCCCGAACTGCTCCGGGCGTATTTCTGGGAGTTGTCCGGCAAGGATGGCGACCGCTTCGTCGCGGTGACCGATCCGGGATCGAAGCTCGAGAAGCTGGCCAAGGAGCATGGCTATCACGCCATCTTCCTCGGCGATCCGGCGATCGGCGGGCGTTATTCGGTCCTGTCGGTATTCGGCATGGTGCCGGCAGCGATGATGGGGATCGACGTCGAAGCCTTTTTCGCCGCGACCCAGCCCCTGGTCGAAGCGTGCAAGGGCGACACCGCCAATCCCGGCCTGATCCTGGGTGCGATCATGGGCGAGGCGGCGGTTTCCGGCCGCGACAAGCTCACCATCCTGACCAGCCCCGGCCTCGAGCCGATCGGCGCCTGGCTCGAACAGCTCATCGCCGAATCGACCGGCAAGCACGGCAAGGGTATCGTTCCGGTCGATCTGGAGCCGTCCGCGCCGGCCGAGGATTATGGCACGGATCGTCTCTTCGCCCTGCTGACGCTCGATGGCGACGATGCGTCCGACGTCATCGAACAGGCCCATTTCCTGGTCGCAGCGGGCCAGCCGGTGATACGCATTACGCTGCCGTCGAAGGAGCGTATCGGCCAGGAATTCTTTCGCTGGGAAGTGGCGACGGCGTTTGCCGGCGCGGTGATCGGGATCGACCCGTTCGACCAGCCCGATGTCGAGGATGCCAAGATCGCGACCCGCGAGCTGATCGACAAATATGAGGAATCGGGTGCACTCGCCCCGGAAACGCCGTTCCACCAGGATGCGGCCATGGCCTTTTCGGCGCCGGGCGAAGCCAGCTCCGGAGCCGACCCGGTCGAAATCCTTCGCAGCCATTTCGCCAAGGTGTCCCCAGGCGATTATGTCGGCTTCCTCGTCTATCTCGAACGCAACGACGCCCATGAGGCGGCGATCGCGCGGATGCGCGGCGAAGTAGTTCACGCGAAGCATGTCGCGACCGTCGCCGGCTTCGGCCCGCGTTTCCTCCATTCGACCGGCCAGGCCTACAAAGGCGGTCCGAAGAGCGGCGTGTTCGTCGAGATCACGCGGACGCCGAACCCGGACGTACCGGTGCCCGGACGCAAGGCCAGCTTCGGCACGGTCCAGCTCGCGCAGGCGCGTGGCGATCTCGACGTGCTCGCCGCGCGCGGGCAGCGCACCTTGCGCATTCATCTCAACACAGGGGATCTCAATACCCTCGAAACATTGGTGGCGCGTTCGCTACAGAATTGAAGGGGATCAGCATAAATGCGTATCGCGATGATCGGACTGGGGCGCATGGGCGGCAATATCGTCCGTCGCCTGTTGCGCGGCGGACATGAAGTGGTCGTCTTCGATCGCAACCAGCATCTGATCGACGATCTGGTCAAGGAAGGTGCGGTCGGCGCGACCGGGCTCGACGATCTGCGCGGCAAGCTCGCCGAGCGCGCCATCTTCTGGGTGATGCTCCCGGCGGGTCCTCCGACCGAGGATACGATCACCGCCCTGCTCGAAAAGTCCCTGTCCGGCGACATCATCATCGACGGCGGCAACAGCTTCTACAAGGACGATATCCGCCGCGCGAAGCTCTGCGTGGCGAAGCAAGTCGCCTATGTCGACATCGGCACGTCGGGCGGCGTCTGGGGACTCGAACGCGGCTATTGCATGATGATCGGCGGCGAGACGGAGGTGGTCGACTACCTCGATCCGATCTTCAAGACGATGGCACCGGGCCGAGGGACGATCCCCCCCACGCCCAATCGGATGGAGCAGGAAGGCGAGGATGCGCGCGCCGAGCTCGGCTACATCCATGCCGGCCCGCCTGGCGCCGGCCACTTCGTCAAGATGGTCCACAACGGCATCGAATATGGTTTGATGCAGGCCTATGCCGAGGGCTTCGACATCCTGAAGTCGAAGAAATCCGACAAGCTTCCTGAGGATGAGCGCTTCGATCTCAACCTCACCGACATTGCCGAGGTGTGGCGCCGCGGATCGGTCATCTCCTCCTGGCTGCTCGACCTGACCGCGTCGGCGCTCGCCAAGGATCAGATGCTCGCCCAGTTTACCGGCACCGTGGCGGATTCGGGCGAAGGCCATTGGACGATTGAGGCGGCGATGGAGGAAGCGGTGCCCGCCTACGTCCTCTCGGCCGCCTTGTTCGCGCGCTATCGCAGCCGCGTCGAACATACGTTCGGCGACCAGGTGCTGTCGGCGATGCGCTTCGGCTTCGGCGGCCATACCGAAATGCCGCAGTAGGCTCCCATGAAGACGGCCCCACCCGCCACTCTGGTCATTTTCGGCGCGACCGGGGACCTGACCCGCCGCCTGCTGGTCCCCGCCGTCACCAATCTGTGCACCGACGGATTGCTGGGAAAGGACTTCACCATCCTCGGCATCGGCCGCAGCGATGGCGATGACGAGACGTTGCGCGCCAGCCTGGATAAGTTCGCGACCGAGGGCGATTGCTGGCGTGATCTGCGCAAGCGCATCGCCTACCTCCAGGGCGATTTCACCGCAGACCGGGTGTTCGACGATGTCGCCCAGGCGTTGGGCGACCGAAGCGCGGTCTTCTACCTTGCCACGCCGGCGCATTTCTTCGGCGCCATCGTCGAAAAGCTTGCCGTCAAAGGCCTGATGGCGGAAGCGGGCAGTCGGTTCCGCCGCGTCGCGATCGAAAAGCCGTTCGGCCACGACCTCGCCTCGGCCAAGGCGCTTGACGCCCGAATCCTCGCCTTGCTCCCGGAAAGCCAGATCTACCGGCTCGACCATTTCCTGGGAAAGGAAACTGTCCAGAACATCCTGGTCGCGCGCTTCGCCAACCAATGGTTCGAAGCGGTGTGGAACAATCGCTATATCGACCATGTCCAGATCACCGCCGCCGAGACGGTCGAGGTCGGATCGCGCGGATCTTTCTACGATGCAACCGGCGCGCTCCGCGACATGGTCCCCAACCATCTGTTCCAGCTGCTGGCGATAATCGCGATGGAGCCGCCCAACAGCTTCGATGCCGACGCGATCCGCGACGAAAAGGCCAAGGTGTTGCGCGCGATCCGCAAGCCCACCGCAGTCTGCGCAGTGCGCGGCCAATATGGCAAGGGCCGTGTCGGCAGCCGCAACGTGCCGGCCTATCGTAAGGTCCCGGATGTCGCTGCCGACAGCAGGACCGAGACTTATGTCGCACTGAAGCTGGAAGTCGACACCTGGCGCTGGGCCGGCGTGCCCTTCTACCTGCGCACCGGCAAGGCGCTGGCAGCGCGCGATACGGAGATCGTCGTCACGTTCAAGGCAGTGCCCTACGCTTTATTCCGCGATTGTCCGATCGACCGCCTGCCAGCCAATCGCCTGATCTTCCAGCTGCAGCCGGACGAAAGCATCGTCTTAGACATGCTGGTCAAGAAACCGGGGCCAGTGATCAAGACCGCAGGGACAACGCTCGATTTCACTTATGCCGACCACTTCAAGCTGTCGGGCCGGACCGGCTACGAAACCTTGCTCTATGACATGATGACCGGCGACCAGACATTGTTCCAGCGCGCCGAGCAGATCGAGGCGGGCTGGGCCGCGGTCCAGCCGATCCTCGATGACTGGGCCAAGGGCAAGGGCAGGCTTGAATCCTATGCACCAGGCAGCGCCGGACCGGCCGGCGCAGATGCCCTACTCGGACGCGATGGCCGCTTCTGGCACAGGATCGGCCAATGATGCTTGGCCTCGTCATCTCCGACATCGACGGACTTTGGTTCGCAAGGACAAGAGCCTGGCGTCGGCGACGACTGCCCGGTCGCGGACCTACTATCTGGACGTCACCAACCCCTATGCCAACAAGCGAGCTGGCGTCGATGCCCTGGCGCGGGCGCTCGGCCACATGCCCAATGACCGGCCCTTTGCTCGTGCGCACCGGGCTATCGATCGCCATGGGCAAGACGCCTGAGGAGATCCGTAGCGCAGCGCACTACATTTCAACCAGCAACGACAAACATGGCATCGCCGATGCCATCGACGCATTTCTGCTGCCGCTTGTGGGAGATCATCATGAAGCGACTGGCCGCTTTCGACCTCGACGGAACCCTCGCGCCCAGCAAGCAGCCGCTCGACGATGAGATGGCGGATCTGCTTACCCGCCTGCTCGACGTGACGATGGTAGCGATCATCTCCGGAGGCGACTGGCCGCAATTCGAGAAACAGGCGGTGTCACGCATGCCTGCCCGGGCGCGGCTCGACAATTTCATCATCCAGCCGACCACGGGCACCAAGCTCTATCGTCACGCCGACGGCCAATGGACGCGTATCTATGCCGATCTGTTCACCGGCGACGAAAGCCAGCGCATCCGCGAAGCACTGACCAAGGCGGTCGAGCAGGCGGGCTATGCAAACGAGAACATCTGGGGCGAGCAGATCGAGGATCGCGGCAGCCAGATCACATTCTCCGCGCTCGGTCAGCAGGCGCCGCTCGAGGCCAAGGACACGTGGGATCCCGATCACGCCAAGCGCAAGAAATTGCAGGCCCTGCTCCAGCCGTTGCTGCCAGGCTTTGCCATCAATATCGGCGGGGCGACATCGATCGACATCACCCGCGAAGGCATAGACAAGGCCTATGGCCTTAAGCGCCTTTCCGAGCAGACCGGCATCGCACTCGACGAGATGATCTTCTTCGGTGACGCGATCTTCCCGGGCGGAAATGATTATCCGGCCAAGCACCTCGGGCTGGATACCGTGCGAGTCCGCGACGTTGCCGAAACCAAGTCGGTGGTTGGCGCGATCGCTGCCTGGCTGGTCTAGATGCGCTACCGCCGGATCGCTTCAATGGTGCCGGATCTGCTTGACCCCACTACGCCTGGGCCTGTCCGAGGAAACTCAGCTCGCCATGTCCGCCATCATCCGACAGCTGGCGGCGCAGTCCTTGCAGGTAGCCGAGCAACGCTTCATCCGCTCGTCCACGACGTGGCTCAGGCATTCCCGCGCACATCGTTCGCAGGCGTCAGCGCAGGCGCGACACAGGATGGTATGGAGGGAGGATTCGCGCAGCATCGAGTTGGCGGTCGCCTGGCACAGTTCCGCACAGTCGTTCAGCATGGCGATCAGCGACGCCGTGGCTGACGCGCCGCCTTGCTTGGTCAGCCAGGCGGCGGTCTCCAGGCACATGCGGTGCGAAGCCACGCAATCGTCGATACAGTCCGTTATCGACATCGCCATCCCGTCCATTCGATGCTGCTGCGCCGCCGCCGGCGCAGCCAGCGTTCCGGCGGCGGCAAGGCCGGCGCCCGCCATCAGCAATTCGCGTCTCTCGATCATCATCATGCACCCTCCATCTGCTATCCCTTGAGCGGTGTGACGCATCCGGCGGCCACGGGCGTCGCAGGCGTCTCATCCGACGCCGCACGCGCCTTGTCCCGCGCCATCCGGGTTTCCTCCCAAGGCCAATGGCCGTTGATCTCGACCCCGAGCGAGATGCTCAGGAAGGTCCGCACCAGCACAAGCCCGGCCAGCACGATGAGGTCGTCGAGCGTCGGGTTGATCACCAGCGACTTGACGATGTCGCCGGCGACCAGAAATTCCAGGCCGAGCAGGATGCTGCGGCCGAGCGCCGAGCGGAACGCGCTATAGGCCTCGGTCCGGTCGCCCGCCCTCGCCCGCCGCGCAAACAGAAAGGTTGCGAGCCCCGCGCCGACGAGGATCGTCAGCGTGCCCGCCAGTTCCAGGCCGATCACCGCGAGCCGGAAGAACGCGCTCAGCCAGTCGGCCTCAATGGTGATCATACCAGCCTCGCTTGCGGATATTGTTGAAGCTGTCGGTGGCGTGACAGGCATAGCATTGGTCGACGCGCGCCTTCGATCCGGCTGCGCGCTGCGAGACCATGCTGAAATGCTCCATGAAGTGACTGGGTGGCGCCTTGTGGCACTCGGCGCACTGCGTCGAATTGACCGATGGATGGCGATAATTGACGATCTTCCAGCTGTCGGTCTTGTGGCAGCTCGCGCAGTCGGTGCCGAACAGGGCCTGGTGCGGATCGCGGAACGCATGGCAGCTCGCGCAATTGAGCGCGGTCTCGGGAGTCAGGCTTCTAGTGTTTGTCGACATGCCCGCCGAAGGCTGCCGCCACTTTGCCATGTCGAGCAAGGCGGCGTGATCCATGCGGATGATGCCGCGCTCTCCCTCATGTTCGACGTGGCAGGAGGTGCACTGCGTCGCTTTCGCGTGGAACTGAGTCGACTGCTTCGTCCCGAAATCCGTGCCCGCATGGCAGGTGAGACAGGTCCGGGTTTCGACGCCCTTGCCCGGCGTGTGGCAGGCCGTGCATTGGCCGGCGAAGGACTGGTGCGCGCTCGAGAGCGGGCCGGGCGAGACGAGCTGCGCCACCAGGCCGGCATCCCTCGGCGCGTCCGATCGCATCCGGATTGCGACCGCGGCGACCATCACCAGCAGGGCTGCGATGAAGACGGCGTAGGAAAGACGCTGCCAGCTCATAGCCAGCGCAGCCCGTAATAGAGCGCCGCGCCGACATGGAGCGCGAGCAGCGCGAAGATGAGACAGCCCAGCAGGATGTGCAGGATCCGCCACCGTGTGAACAGGGAGTTGGTTGCCTCTTCGGCACGGATCGCGAATTCGGTATCGGCCAGCGCCGCGGCGATCCCCGCCTTGTCCTGGGGATGCTGGCCCGCGGGCGCATCGCCGGCGACGAACAGATAGCGCTTCCAGCCCGACAGCGGCGGGGCTGCGGTATCGGCCTGCGTCGGCGCCGCCGGCTCCTCGAGGAAGGCGGCGCGAAGCGAGGCCAGTTCTGACCTGCGTCCGCGCAGCGCCCGACCAAGCTGGGCAAGCAGGTAGCGGCCGATGAAGCCGGTGATGACCGTCATCAGAAGGAGGATAGTCAGAAGCAGGCCGACCGGGCTTTCGAGCTTGTGCGCGGCGTGGACCAGACCCAGGATCGGCGCCAGCACGCCGGCATAGATGTGGATGGCGAGCAGGGTTGGCTTGCTGACGACCCGGGAGAGCGCCTTGTCGACCCAGGCGATGTGCTTGGCCGCGACATAAGGAAGCGTCAGCAGCATCAGCACGAGCGCTGCGATCCCGATGATCCCGCCGGCCAGGTTACCCGGAAAGCGGGGCGACACATGCACGAGATAGCCGAACGGGAACAGCAGCAGGAACGCGACCAGCAGGCCCACGGCAATGTCGCTGCGTTCGCGCATCAGGCTTCGACCACGAGCGGCGTGCCCGTCCCCTTCGCCTGGCACGCGAGCACATAGCCTTGCGCCTTGTCGGCGGGCGCAAGGCCGGATTCGACCTCCATCGTCACTTCGCCCTGCAGCAGCTTGACCACGCAGGCGCCGCATGTGCCCGCACGGCATGCATAGGGGATCTCGACGCCCGCGCCCTCGGCCGCCTCCAGCACGGTCTCGTCCGCGGGCAAGGCCGCCGACACCCCCGACACGGAGAAGGTCACCGTGCTCGGCGCCACCTCGGCGCTCGGGGCCGGCTTATCCGCTGGCGGGGGCGCGGGCTTGACCTCGAGATCCTCGTGGTCGGCCGGCAGCGAGGCCGGACCGAACGCCTCGGTGTGCAGCTGCGCTTCGGGGACGCCGAGTTCGGCCAGCACGCCGCGCATCGCGCCCATCATCGCCGGCGGGCCGCACATATGGATGCGCCGGCTCGCGATCTCCGGCACCGCGGCCAGGATCATCTCGCGCGTGATCGGCCCTTCTGGGCCCATCCAGACGGTGCCGGGCGCGCGCTGCATCGCGGCGACGATATGGAGGTTGGGAAAACGGCGTTCGAGCCGCTCGAGCTCGTCGCGGAACACGAATTCCTCGGTCGACCGTGCGCCGTAGAAGAAGAAGATATCACCCTTCCACGCGGTGTCGGTGAGATAGCGCAGCACCGACATCATCGGGGTGATGCCGACCCCGCCCGCGATCAGCACGATGCTCTGGGCATCCGTTCCCGTGAAGGTGAAGGCGCCGAACGGTCCGCTGACCTTCAGCAGATCGTCGGCGACGACCTTGTCGTGCAGGTATCGCGAGACCACGCCCTGCTCCTCGCGCTTGACCGTCAGTTCGACATAGGCCCGCTGGGTCGGCGAAGAGGCGATCGTGTAGGAACGGCGCGCGGTCTTGCCCGCTTCGGGCTCTACCTCGACCTGCAGGAACTGGCCCGGCAGGAAGTCGAACGGCAGCCGGTCGGCGGCCGGGTCCGCGAGCCGGAAGGTCAGCACGCTCGGCGTCTCTCGCACGATCTGGACCACGCGCAGCTGCCCCGCCCAGCTTTTGGGCTTGCGCAGCGAAGCCCCACCGGGCGCGGCCGCATTGCTCGGCGCGAGCCCGGCGCTGTCGGCAACGGGGGCAGGCGCGGGCGCAACCCTGGTAGCGGGCTGGGCAGCCTTCGGCTCCGGCTTTGTCAATGTCTTGCCGGTGGGGACACCACCGGCGATCGCCCCGATCCGCCGGAGGCGGAAGATCTGCAGCGCGATCAGCGTGGCGCTCACCAGCCCCAGGAACAGCATGAGAAGCAGGTGCGAGGGCGAGATGCCGAACCAGTGATCGGCATGGCCGGGCGCGGCCTGGTCGATGTCGAGCTGATCGCGCAGCCAGGCAAGCCCGACCTCCCGGGGCGGCTGCAAGCCGCCGATCGCGCCCTGCGCGGCGGTGCCGGACCGGAACAGGTCGGTTCCCTCGCGCAGGCGGCGCGCCGCATCGAGCCGGGCCGAGACCGTGGTTGCACGCGCGCCGTCGGCCGAGGCGGCGTTGATCATCGCTAGGCCCGTGCTTACCCGTTCGCCAGCCTGCGCAGCGACCCGCTGCCTTGCCGCTTCGTCGAGCGCGGGAAAGGCGAGCAGTTGCGAGATGAAGCCGGTCCGGCGCGATTCGTGGCCGTGCTCATTCTCCCCTTCCCCATTGATCATGCGATCCATCATGGGGTTCATCATCTTCGCCATGCCCGACGACCCCGACGATGCCGGTGCGGACATGCCCCCGCCGGCCGGCATGCCTGCGCCATGATGCGCGGCATGATCCTCGCCCTCCTGCGCGCCCGCGCCCGCGGACAGGCTGAGAGCGATTGCGCAGCCGAGGCTCAAACGTCGAAGGCTGATCCGCCTGGACATCCTCATCCCCTTTTTCAGCGCGCTTACATATCCTTCATCGGCATCGCCGAATTGCCCGGCGCGGGATCGGGTGCCGGCGCGGTCTGGTTGCCGGCCCCGGCGCGCATCGCGTCATGGTCCATCGCCTGACGGTGATGCCGCTCCATCTCGGCCTGGTTGCTCATCGCGTCCATCGACGCCGCGTCTGCAGCGTTGCCGCTGTCGGTCAGGACCGGGGTGGCGGCGACGCTGTTCGCCGCGGGCGGCACCGTCTGGTCGGCCTGGCGGTCGCAGCCCGAAAGCGCGAGCGCCAGCAACAGGCTTCCGCCGACAAGCGGAAGGGCTTTTTTCGCATGGTTGATCATAGCTTGCTCCTTGGCTTGAAAACTGTGTCCGGGCGCCAGGGATGGCGCCCGGACCCGATCATTGCGCGTTGCGCAGGATCTGAAGGCACCGGTCGTGCGAGAGGTTCATCGGGTTGCGCCCCTGCCCCTTCATCTCGCCATGATCATGCGGCGTCTGGAGACCCATATTGCCCTCCATCGCCCGGCAACTCTCGACCTGCGCCGAGGTCGGCCGCGTGGTCACACAGGCGCCCAGAAGCAGCGCCGGCGTGAGGACGGCGATCAAACGCATTTTCGTCATGACAAAACCCCTTTCGCTAGTGATGATCGTTCGTCCTGCGCTGCCTGAAGTTTCTTGTTATGCTGCTGGTCTTTCCGCCGCGCCGTCAGGAAGGCGAGGATCGGGCAATCGGAGACGGGCACTTCGCCCGGGCATTCGTCGGCGAGCATCCGCAGCATGTCGCGGATATCCGACAGGCGCTCGAGCCGGGCTTCGGCGTCAGCGATCTTGGCAAGCGTGATATCGAGCACGGCCTGGGCATGCGCGGTGTCCGACGCCCTGAGCGCCAGCAGCTGCCGGGCCTGTTCGAGTGTGAAACCAAGCTCCTGCGCCGAGCGGATGAAATTGACGCGCTCGAGGTCGGTCGCGTCGTAGAGCCTGTAGCCCGCTGCCGTGCGCGCGGGCTCGCGCAGCAAGCCCATCCGCTCATAATAGCGGATCGTATCGCGGCCCACGCCTGCCGCGGCGGCCAGTTCGCCGATCTTGAAATTGCCCATGTCATCCGCTCGATCATGCCGGTAGGACCATGGTCCAGGGTCAAGCGGTTTCGCCTCGATCCCGAACGGTCCGTTGCCGCCGGCAACCCGCTGCCCCGATGCCTCGCATCAGGGCAGCGTGTGCCGCCGGGCCACCGGCGCGTCAGTTCTTGCGAAGCTCGACGATGTCGTGCTTGGCAGGCGTACCGTCGGCGACGGACACATGCGCGAAGTGATCATCGAAGATATGATCGATCGTCACATGGCCGACGAGCTGGCGGTGATAGGTCGGCGCCACGCCCTTGGGCGGACCCGGATGGGTCACGACGCGATAGACCTCGAGCTTCTGGCCGACCTCGGCGCCATCGGCCTTGCCGATGCAGACGACCGTGCCGTTGCTGCCCGTGTCGACGATCGAGCCGCGCATGAACAAGCTGTGACCAATGCCTTGAGCCAGCAGGGGCGAAGCGCCGAACATCGCGATACCGGCCAGCGCGACCATGATAGATTTCTTGATCATCTTGGGCTCCCTCGAAGAGAAAATGGGCACCGCCGCGTGAATCGTCGACGGGAAGATTTGTCTTCTTCGGAGACAGGACTATGGGCCCGGGTCCAACGCCGGTATACGTAATGTTCGCAGCCCGCAGCGTGGGTCTGGGCCAGAGGCCGCTCCACGAGACAACCTCGTTGCGAGCTATCACAAATTACAAAAATTCAGAGCTGGCACGGTGCGAGATTGACGAGCTGAAAGCTTGGCCGCGCGAGCAGCAAAAGCGGCCTCAGTGAATCAAGGTAAGCAGCAGGGGGCAATATTGGTGCAGCAGGCGACGCGCGGCAGGCACTGCCACGTTCATTGCAGCGGGTTTGCAAGCGGCGATGCCGAAGGGGCCGTTCCCAGGGCGCTCGCAATACCGCTAGCGGCTGTCTGCCTTCATGTGATGTCTTGTGACGGGACGGGCTCGGTCGCATGGCCGCATAGGCGGCAATGTGGATGGTGGCGAAAAATTCCTGTGAGCCGCGCCGTCCTCCAAAAGCTGGCGCCGTTAAAATTTCTCGAAGGCCCTGATTGGTTTTTTTGAGAGGGGAATGCTCGCCCGCTGCGTATCTCTTATGTGCTCTGCCAGACACGCGATCATCATGGGAGGTTGAACGATGATGCACCCCATTGCCGCCGTCACGCAAGAACGGTGTGCCCGCCATGGCACTGGCTTCCAAGCTCGGCGTCAGGTGACCGGCAACCGAGGGGTACCGACCCGCGCGCCGCGCACAATATGAATCATCAAATATTATCGAAGTCTGGCCGGTGCCCCTTTCGCGTCGAACCTGCTCCTGTGAGCGGGCATACAAATGGGCCGCCGCGAACTCAGAAGGATTTTTTATGAACCACCTTATCGAACGACGCGATTTGCTTCGTGCAGGCGCGCTGGGCGCTGCCGGTTTAAGTCTCACCGGACTTTTCCCGGCATGGGCACAAACCGGCTCGGCCGGACTAGCGCCAATGCCGACACTCACCGGGGAAGATCTCCATCTTAGGGTTGACCATAGCGCTTTCGCCGTCGGAGGCCGCACCGGTCACGCCATAACAATGAACGGCGTGCTGCCGGCTCCCTTGATCCGCCTCAAGGAAGGGCAGAAGGTGCGCATCAGCGTCGAGAACGCGCTTGACGAGGATACGTCGATCCACTGGCACGGCCTGATCCTGCCGTTTCAGATGGACGGAGTGCCCGGTGTGAGCTTTCCGGGTATCAAGCCGAAGACGACCTTCGTTTATGAATTCCCGATCAAGCAATCGGGCACGTACTGGTATCATAGCCACTCGGGTCTGCAGGAGCAGCAGGGCCACTACGGTCCGATCGTGATCGATCCCGCCGATACCGATCCGGTCGCCTACGACCGCGAGCACGTCATCGTTCTCAGCGACTGGACGTTCCTGCACCCGCATGCGCTCGTCACCAAGCTCAAACAGGAGGGAGGCTATTTCAATCGCCAGAAGCAGACCTTGGCGGGCCTGCTGCGCGACGGAGATCCTGAAGAAAAGATGTCACTGTCCGACCGTCTGATGTGGGGCAAGATGCGCATGGATCCCAGTGACATCTCGGATGTCACGGCATCGACCTATACCTACCTGATCAACGGCCATGGACCGAAAGAGAACTGGACCGGGCTATTCCGACCGGGAGAGCGCGTGCGGCTGCGCTTCATCAATGCTGCGACGATGACGATCTTCAACATTCGCATTCCAGGCCTTCCAATGACGGTGGTAAACGCTGACGGCCAAAACGTGCGTCCGGTGACCGTCGAGGAGTTCCAGATCGGCAACGCCGAAACCTACGATGTCATCATCCAGCCCACCGAGGACAGCGCTTTTACTCTCGTGGCAGAATCGGTCGATCGCTCGGGCATGGGTCGCGCGACGTTCGCCCCCCGCCTGGGGATGACCGCACCGGTTCCGCCCCTGCGCGCCCGTCCGACGCTCAGCATGAAGGACATGGGCATGGGCGGGATGGACCATGGCTCAATGGCGGGTATGGACCACAGCTCGCACGGCGCCGCAACGGCTGGTGCTACGGCATCGATGGCGGGAATGGATCATGGCTCATCTGGTTCGATGGGCGGCATGAATATGCGAGACAAGTCGCTGGTGCCGCCAACCGTCAAAGTTGGCGTGGGAGTCGACGCAATCGCAATGGCGCCTGTCGACCGGACCGGAGACCCAGGACTTGGGCTTGAGGACGTGGGTCATAAGGTGCTCACATATCGGGATCTGATGTCGCTCACGCCAAATCCCGACAAGCGGGCGCCAACGCGCACCGTCGAGGTTCACCTGACCGGCAACATGGAACGTTTCATGTGGTCCTTCGATGGCGAAAAGTTCAGTGAGGGCGTAGAGCCGATCCGCTTCGAGCGGAACGAACGGGCCAGGGTCGTGCTGATCAATCATAGCATGATGACACACCCCATTCACCTACATGGCCACTTCTTCGAGGTCGTAAACGGTCACACTGGAAGTCACCCGCTCAAGCACACAGTGAACGTCCTTCCTGGTGCGAAGCTCACTTTCGATCTCACCGCCGACGCGCCAGGAGACTGGGCGTTTCATTGCCATCTGCTGCTTCATATGCACGCTGGCATGTTCCGCGTCGTCACCGTCCGTCCGCTTGAAGGAGAGGCGGCATGACCCGCATCTTGATCCTGCTTAGCGCCACCGCGCTTGCACCACCGGCACTCGCACAGACCAACAACCAACAGCATGCAGCACACTCGGCAACTGCAACACAGCCTGCGCAGACCACTTTATCTAGCGATCCGCACGCAGAACATGCCAGTGCTTCTGAGCCTGCCGACGACCCCCATGCAGGACACGAGATGCAGCCCGCGCAGGAGGCACCCGATCCGCACGCCGGCCACAGCATGCCGGTGTCACAGCCCAATTCAGGTCATACGGCGCAAGGTCATGAGCCTGGCATTCCCGACCCGCCGGTTGGCCCACCGCCCCCCGCCGCGCTCCACGGCCCTCCCAATGCAGCGGATGCCGTATTCGGGACCGGGGTGATGACCGATGCCCGAGGAATTTTGCGTCGCGAGCATGGCGACATCACCACTTACAACGTCCTGATCGATCAGATGGAGAGCCGCATCACAAAAGGCCGCGACGGCTACTTTATCAGTGCCCAAGGATGGTATGGCGGCGACATTGACCGGTTGTGGCTGAAAACAGAGATCGAATCGGATTTCAGAGAAAAGCCCGAGCAGGCTGAGGTCCAAGCGCTCTGGAGTCATGCGCTTGACCCTTGGTTTAACCTGCAAACCGGCATCCGCTATGATTTCGAGCCCAGCCCGGAACGTGCGCATCTGGTCGTCGGTATCCAAGGTCTGGCCCCTTACTGGTTCGAGGTCGAT
Organism: Novosphingobium sp. CECT 9465; assembly: GCF_920987055.1. Taxonomy (NCBI): domain Bacteria; kingdom Pseudomonadati; phylum Pseudomonadota; class Alphaproteobacteria; order Sphingomonadales; family Sphingomonadaceae; genus Novosphingobium; species Novosphingobium sp. CECT 9465. The sequence goes on along the minus strand of NZ_CAKLBX010000003.1, from coordinate 72,873 downwards.
GGCGCGCTCTTTCTATCCGATAGGGGCGATCTTACAGCTCGTTTCGAGGCCGAATACGACCAGCGCATAACACAACGGCTGATCCTTCAACCTCGGGTCGAAGTCGACTTCGCGTTGCAGGACGTGCCAGAAATCGGTGTTGGTTCTGGCTTGTCAAAAGCGGAGGTCGGGCTCCGACTGCGCTACGAGATTGTCAAGGAATTCGCGCCTTACATCGGCGTGGAATATAATGAGACTTTCGGCGATACGGCTCGCTTCGAACGCGCGGCGGGCGGGGACGTTTCGCATCTGAGTTTCGTGGTTGGCATCCGGGCCTGGTTCTGAGGCTGGAGCGGGGGAGCCGGGAGGTTCCCCCTTGGCCATATGCTCTACCGGTCTTCAGCCGTGCCGCGCAAACACGCTCTGGCGACCACCGGTGGTGAAAGCTACGACCTCATAAGCGTCGCGTCGCCCGTCTGGCGTTTCCATCCCGGGTGAACCCGCGGGCATTCCAGGAACCGCCAATCCGATTATGTCAGACGGCTTCTCGCTCAGGAGCCGTAAAATGTCCGCCGCTGGCACATGTCCTTCGATGACATATCCAGCAGCCACTGTGGTGTGGCAAGACGCAAGCTCAAGCGGCACCCGCAGACGCGCTTTGACAGCGGCCATGTCCTCCGCATTGATCAGCCTGACCGTGAAGTCGCCTGTTGATTCGATCCGGTCGGCCCAAGCCGAACAACAGCCGCAGTTTGGATCCTTATGTACAAGGATCGGCACCGGTCCCGGCGCGGCTGCGCTGCACGCGCTGATCAACCCGCCCATCGCGGCGACAAGTCCCAACGCGCGTACACTGCCCACAAAGTGACGACGGCTCAAGAGCAGGCTATCCATTTAATCGTCCTTTCTAGAATGTTAAATATTTAGCGCCGCCAGACATGAACCAACCGCCCGCCCAACCCTGAAAAGCGGTAGCGATGGACACGATCTGAAGCGCCCTCAAGTGATGCGCGGGCTCCCGGCGGCCGGCCGGGTCGGATGCGGCCCCGAATAAAAGTGGCGCAGTCACGGTTGCAAGCAGGCCGTGGGTTAAGCCGTGCCACAAAAGCTCCCGGGCGGAATTGGCTAGGGAGGGTGGCTAACTGACCACCGACAATCCAAGACCTACTCTTAAGAAGCTGTAATTCTCGTGCGTAAGTCGACAACTTGGTCCTGCACAGACCCGAAGCCATCGAACGCAACATCCCTGGCAAAACCTCCCCTTCAGTCTCCATGATGGATATACGCGCGAAGTCTCGCCGTCCCTTGCGGAAGCGCATTTGGGACAAGCTGATTGGCGTCTGTTCCTTGAGAGGCAGCCCGAACCTGCTGGGTAAACATCGTTGATCGGCGACACCGATCCACACTCAATCAGGGCTCGTCTGCCTCCTCGCCCCCAAGACGTCGGACGATCGGGTAGCCGCACTCGGTCGACATCTTGGTGTAAGGGCACTTGTGCTTCTCGACCAGGAAGCCCGGCCATTCGAGTCCTCATCTGTCGCCTAGTCGGAAACCGCCCTGAAGCTCGGCAACTACAAATTTTTCCCTCCATTTTGATGCAACCTGCGCCTCGGCGCGTTTACGACGCGCGGGAGCATCAAAGGAGAACGATGATGAAGAAAGCTCAAATCGCCACAGCTGCCCTTGTACTCGCGGCCACCATGCCTGCCCTCGCCCAAGGAAACCCACAGGGCATGGATCACAGCAAAATGAACCATGGCCAGATGAATCACTCGGCAATGGCCGAAATGATGCAGCCGACACAGGCCAACCCTTATCCGCCGGCGGAAATGAAGATGCATCGTGCCATGATGGGCGCTGTTGGTAGCGATGCGACTGAAACCTGGGTGCGTAAGATGATCGAACATCATCGCGGCGCGGTTGAGATGTCGCAGATCGTGCTACGCGACGCTCGCGACGCCAAGATCCGCGAGATGGCGACCAAGAGTTCGGCGGAGCAACGTCAAGAAATCAACGAGTTGCAGGCCTGGCTGCGCGAGCATGGCAAGCGCCCTCAATGAGGATAATTATCACTGGAGGGCTTTAACGTTAAGAAAGCAAATGGTCGCGGCGCTCGCCGCATGTTCGTAGGAATTTCAGCGAGCGCCGGGCCCCCGGTGGTAGTCCACCGCGATCGCGGCTGCCCCCGCTGTGAGAGATGGGCCGAGGACATCCGCGCGCAGTTCAAGCGGCCCGTTTCTATCATCGACGAATGCTCGCGTATGGCATCCCAGCAGGCCCGAGGCGCCCCGCAACAGCTAATCTCCTACCTTATCTAGGCTGGAAGATTGGAGATATCGAAGTCGTAAAGGGGGCTCTGGCGTTGCTCCTTTTTATAGGCTAGGGGGATACCCTATGGCTCACACCGAACAGAACAGCGCCGAGTTAATCGCACGAGTGCGGCGCATTGCAGGACAGGTCAGCGCTATTGAGCGCGGCCTGGAGCGTGGCGCGCCGTGTGGCGAAGTTCTGCACCTTGTGGCGGCGGTTCGCGGCGCGGTGAACGGCCTGCTCGACGAAATCATCGTGGACCATCTGGATCAGCATGTTGCGAAGGTGGGCCTGGATGAGGCCGAGCGCTTGCGAGCGTCGGAGGATCTGAAAGCCGTTATTCGCCGCTATTCCAAATAGGATCGATGATGACCGCGGCTTTTCACATTGATCGCTTCACTCACGATCACGTCTTCCTGGGGGCGTCGCATGACGCGAATGCGCGCCGCACATTGTGGGTGGTGGCACTGACGGCAACGATGATGGTCGGCGAAATCATCGCCGGCTATCTCACCGGGTCGATGGCGCTTCTGGCGGACGGTTTCCACATGGCGACGCATGCCGGAGCACTCAGTGTTGCGGCAATCGCGTATTCCTACGCCAAGCGGCATGCCTCGGACGACAGGTTCAGCTTCGGGACGGGCAAGGTCGGCGACCTGGCAGGATTCGCCTCCGCGCTGGTGCTCGCCGTGATCGCAATCGGCATCGGCGTCGAATCGCTAATTCGCCTCTTCCAGCCGACCACAGTGGCGTTCACCGAAGCGACCATCATCGCCGCGATCGGTCTCGCCGTGAACATTGTCAGTGCCTTTCTCCTGGCGGGAAGTCATTCGCACGATCACGGTCATGGCCATTCCCATAGCCATCATGCGCAGCCACATGCCCATAGACATGAAGGACACCAGCACGATGACGACGAGACCCATGCAGTGGCTGGGCTGCGAAGCCAGGACAACAACCTTCGCGCCGCCTATGTCCATGTCCTTGCCGACGCGCTGACCTCGGTGCTGGCGATCGTCGCGCTCCTGTCAGGACGCTTCCTCGGCTGGGTGTGGCTCGATCCGGTGATGGGGGTGGTCGGTGCCACCGTGATCGCCCGCTGGTCATGGTCGCTGATGCGCGAAACTGCCTGGGTGCTGCTCGACCGGAGCGACGAGCATGTCGCCGAGGAAATCCGCGAACTGGTCGAAACGCCCGGCGATGCCCAAATCGCGGACCTGCACGTCTGGCGCGTCGGCCCCGACGCACATGCTGGTATCGTTAGCGTAGTGGCGGGCGGTGCAGTGGATCGCACGACGGTGCAAAAGCGCCTCAAGCCGGTCCGCGGGCTTCGCCATCTGACGATCGAGATGCAGTCGCCATGAAGTCGCCCTGCATCGACATCTGCCTTTTCGATGGACGTACCGGCTGGTGCAAGGGATGCGGCCGCACCAACGACGAAATTCGCACCTGGAAGAAGAGCCAGCCACATCAACAACGTCGGATCGCGTCGGACCTCCCACGACGCCTTGCCAAGCTCGCCCCGACGGCGAAGCCGATTAGGCCGGACCGATGATGGAATCGCTGCGATTGACCGGCTGCCGGATAAGGGCGACGCCTTGCGTCAATGCTGTCGTTAATGTCATCAATGACACGCAGCCTCGACTTGGAGAGCACCGCGCATGACACTTGCGGTATCATGCCGGCAATCTATGCTCCGTGCTCGTGATTAGGGTGTCACGACCATTATTTCTTAGATTTTTCTCGATGCTGTGCATCGGGCTGACGCTCGTCTTCGCAAGCGCCAGCATGGCTAGTGTCATCGATCGCATGCAGCATCAATCAGACGCATCGGGCGATCATAACCATCTACTGTTCAGCAAAATCGTTTCAGAACCCAGCGACCATCAACACGAGCCTCATAAGCCCGATCTGGACGACAAGGAAGATGCTCCTGATCATCAGCCCGGCACTGGGCATCACCATCATGGTGATTCCGGGGCGTCGCTTGCTGCCTTTGGGATGCAAGGCCAGGCAGGGGCTTTTCCAACATCATCGTCACTATCACCAGTAGCCGACGATCGATTGGCGGGCGTTTTGATTCCCGGACCTGAGCGTCCCCCCAAGACCATCGCAAATCGCACCTAGAGCCGCCGTGTCGAATTAGGCGCGGCTTTAGCCACGCCTGTTCGTGAGGCCGAATTGTCATGTTTTCAATATTCTTTGCGCACCAGCCGGTGCGCTTTCGGCGCGCGCTTGCGATAGGCGCGGCTATCGCTGCCCTATCCGACCCGTCCGTCGGGGTGGCGCAAGACCTCAGTCTATCCGACGCCCTTTCCAGGGTCGCCACTGGCGATCCCGCCGTGGCAGCCAATGCCGCGCGAATTCAAGCCGCCGATGCCGCGATTACCCAGGCCGATGTGCGGCCACGAGATGTCGTGGGCGTCGATGTAGAGGACTTCACCGGCACCGGCCCGTATTCTGCTCTTGGGCGTTCGCAGGCGACCGCCTGGTATGAACGGACTTGGGAGCGCGGCGGCAAGCGTGAAGCGCGTGTTGGCGCTGCTCGCTCGGAACTTGGCGTCACCGCCGAGCGCAATCGCCTGCGGATGCTTGATCTGTTCGCCCAGGTGCAGGCTGCATGGGTTGAGGCGCTAGCAGCCGAAGCCGCTATCCCGATCGCCGCCCAGCGCCTTGCTGGGGCGCGGCAGGTAGAAGGTGAAGTAGACCGCAGGGTAGGTCGGGCTCTCGATCCTCTATTCGCGGCGGAACGAGCGCGAACCACTGTGGCGCAAGCTCGGATCGCACTGGATCAAGCACGCGAGAATGCCCGTATCGCCCGCACGACGCTCGCCTCTTATTGGGGAGCCACCGGCGGCGATTACAACCTCGACACCCAGCCTTTCACTATTATGGAGCCATCCCGGCCCCCGGGGGATGATAGCCCCGAACTCGCCTTGCTCACCGCCGAGCGGGACGCCGCCGGGGCAAAGATCCGCCTTGCGGAGGCAAGCAGCGTCGGCGACCCCAGCGCGCGGGTGGGCCTACGCCATTTCGGGCAGGGCAATGATGTGGCGATCATAGTCGGGGGTTCGATCCCGCTCGGCAACCGCACCGCCAACCGCGGCAATGTCGCGCGCGCCAATGCGGAAGCACAGGCGGCCGAAGCCGAACTTGCCGTTGCGCGGGCACAGCTCGGGCGCGAAATCGACAGGATTGTTGCCGAACGCGCGGCGCTTGCCACCGAGATCGCCTGGATTGAACGCGAAGTGCTACCAAGCGCGGCGCGCGCGGTGACGCTTGTCCGCGACGGCTTCGCGCGTGGCGGCACCGCGTTCACCTTCCTCGAAGTCAACCAGGCTCAGCAGGCTGTCGTTGATGCACGATCCCGCCGGGTCGAACTGCTGCGCCGCTTCCATCTTCGCGGCGCCCGGCTCGATCGGTTGACCGGCCGTCATGCCTCCCTCCTTTCCAGCGCGGAGAACCGCTGATGACACGATTCCTATTGTCTGCGGGTTCGATGCTCGCATTTGCGCTGCTCGCCGGCTGTGGCGAGTCCCCTGCCACCAAGGAGGCGGGCGAAAGCCAGGCGGCCGCTGCCGCCGATGACTATGAGCGCGGGCCGCATCGCGGGCGAATGCTGCGCGACGGGGATTTCGCGGTCGAGATCACGATTTTCGAGGAGGGTGTCGATCCCCAGTTCCACGTCTATGCCTACCGGAACGGCAAGCCGATAGCGCCAGGTGACGTCCAGCTTGCCATCGAGCTGTCGCGCCTCGGCGGTAAGGTCGATCGCTTCGCCTTCACGCCGCAAGAGGACTATCTGCGCGGCGGCGGCGTGGTCATCGAGCCCCACTCTTTCGACGTTAAGGTGCGCGCCGTCGAAGGCGGGCGCACGCACAGCTGGACTTACGCGTCCTACGAGGGCCGGACCACTATTTCCGCGCAGGCGGCCAAGGCCGGCGGGGTGCGCTCCGAGCGCGCCGGTCCCGCAACGGTGGCCGAGCTGATCGACATGGGCGGCCGCATCGAAATCACACCCGAAGGCAAGGCCGATGTGCGCGCCCGGCTTCCCGGCCAAATCGTCTGGATGAGTGGCAAGCTGGGCGATCGGGTCAACCGGGGACAGGCGTTGCTGCGTGTCGAATCCAGCCATTCGCTCCAGACCTATGCCGTGTCGGCCCCTATCAGCGGCACCATCATTGAGAAGAACGCCAATGTCGGCGATACCACCGGCGATAGGGCGCTGTTCGTGATCGCCGATCCGACCCGGCTTCATGCCGAGTTCTTCGTCTATCCGCGCGACGCCGAGCGCGTACGCGTCGGCCAGCGGGTCAACGTTCGCAGTCTCTCCGGCGATGCGAAGCTCGACGCCCCGGTAGAAGCCGTTCTGCCGACCGCGGACGTCGCCAGCCAGACGATGATGGCGCATGTCCATCTACCGCCGAGTGCGTCGCGCGAATTCCGGCCAGGCATGGGCGTCGAGGGTTCCTTTGCCGTGGCCGAAGCGCAAGTGCCGCTTGCGGTGAGGACCAAGGCGATTCAGCGGTTTCGCGACTTCGAGGTGGTCTATGCCAAGGTTGGCAACACCTACGAAGTGCGAATGCTGGAGATCGGGCGCCGCACGCCCGAATGGACCGAAGTGCTCGGCGGCCTTGAACCCGGCACCGAATATGTGACCGATGGCGCGTTCCTGATCCGTGCCGACATCGACAAGTCGGGAGCCAGCCATGACCACTGAGAACGAAACGCCCGTCCGTTCGGCGTTGTTCGAACGCTTCATCTCCAACGCGATCCGCTTTCGCTGGGCCGTTTTGACCATGGTTGCGCTGCTCTGCGCGATCGGCGTCTGGGCCTTCCAGCGCCTGCCGATCGACGCCACACCCGACATCACCAACGTTCAGGTCCAGATCAACAGCGAGGCGGCCGGCTTCTCGCCATTGGAAGCCGAACAGCGCGTGACCTTCCCGGTCGAGACGGCGATCGCCGGCCTGCCGGGCCTTCAATACACCCGCTCGATCTCGCGCTATGGCCTCTCCCAGGTGACGGCGGTGTTCGAGGACGGCACCAGCATCTATTTCGCGCGCCAGCTCATCAACGAACGGCTCCAGACCGCGCGCGACCAGCTGCCCGAAGGCGTCATACCCGAGATGGGACCGATCGCCACGGGCCTCGGCGAGATCTTCATGTACACGCTGGAGGCAGCCCCCGGCGCACGCAAGCCCGACGGCGGCCGCTATACGCCCGAGGACCTGCGGACCTTGCAGGACTGGGTGATCCGGCCGCAACTCAGAAACACGTCGGGCGTCACCGAGGTCAACAGCATCGGCGGCTATGAGCGGCAATATCATGTGGCCCCGCTGCCCGACCGGCTTTCCGCCTATGGCCTCACGCTCAATGATGTCGTCGAGGCACTCGGCCGCAACAACGCCAATGTCGGCGCCGGTTATGTCGAGCGCTATGGCGAGCAGTATCTTGTCCGCGTGCCCGGCCAAGCGTCGGGTATCGACGATCTCAAGTCGATCATCGTCACCAATCGCGGCGGCGTGCCGATCCGCGTGGCCGACGTCGCCGATGTCGGCATGGGTGAGGAGCTGCGCACCGGCGCCGCGACTGAAAACGGGCAGGAAGTGGTGCTCGGCACCGTGTTCATGCTCGCGGGTGAGAATAGCCGGATCGTCGCGCGGGCAGCAGCCGAGCGACTGGAAGAAGCTGCAAAGGCCCTGCCAGCGGGCGTGAAGGCAGTGCCGATCTACGACCGCACCGATCTCGTCGAGCGGGCGATCTGGACGGTCGAGAAGAACCTCGCGGAAGGTGCGCTGCTCGTGATCGTGGTCCTGTTCTTGCTGCTCGGCAATATCCGTGCGGCACTCATCACGGCGGCGGTGATCCCAGTCACCATGCTTATGACCATCACCGGCATGGTGCGCGCGGGTGTGTCGGGCAACCTGATGAGCCTTGGCGCACTCGACTTCGGCCTGATCGTCGACGGCGCCGTCATCATCGTCGAGAATTGCCTGCGCCGATTCGGCGAGGCGCAGCACCGCCAGGGACGATTGCTCGACCGTGAAGAACGCTTTGCTCTAACCGCCTCCGCGACATCTGAAGTCATCCGCCCGTCGCTGTTCGGCATGCTCATCATCGCGCTGGTCTATGTGCCGATCTTCGCGCTGACCGGCGTCGAGGGGAAGATGTTCCACCCGATGGCGATCACCGTTGTCATGGCGCTGACCTTCGCCCTCATTCTCTCGCTCACCTTCGTGCCGGCGGCGGTCGCGCTGTTCGTCACGGGCAAGGTCGAGGAGAAGGAAAGCCGCGTGATGGGCTGGGCACGCAAACTCTATGCGCCCGCCCTCGACACCGCCTTGCGGCTGCGGGTCGCGTTCGTCGCGGGCGCGGTGGTGCTGGTCGCCATAGCGGGCTTTGCCGCAACGCGCATGGGATCAGAGTTCGTCCCCAATCTGGATGAGGGCGACATCGCGCTCCATGCGCTGCGCATTCCCGGCACCAGCCTCACGCAAGCTATCGGGATGCAGACAACGCTCGAAGCACGGCTCAAGCAGTTCCCGGAAGTTGAGCGGATCGTCTCGAAGATCGGCACGGCCGAAGTGGCGACCGATCCGATGCCGCCTTCGGTCGCCGACACGTTCATCATGCTCAAGGATCGCAAGGACTGGCCGGACCCACGGAAACCCAGGGCCGAGCTGGTTCGCGAGATGCAGACGGCAGCCGCGACGATTCCCGGCAACAACTATGAGTTCACCCAGCCCATACAGATGCGATTCAACGAGCTTTTGTCCGGGGTCCGGGCGGATGTCGCGATCAAGGTGTTCGGCGACGATCTCGACCAGCTTCTAGAGATAGGTCAGGCTGTCGAGAGCGTGGCGAGCGGCATCGAAGGCGCGCAGGATGTGAGCGTCGAGCAGGTGACGGGGCTGCCCGTCTTGCAGATCACGCCCGACCGGGCCGCGCTGGCGCGGCTCGGTCTCAACATCGGCGACATTCAGGACGTTGTGGCTGTCTCCATTGGCGGGCGCGAAGCCGGCCGGATCTTCGAGGGCGACCGGCGCTTCCCGGTGATCGTGCGATTGCCCGAGGACATCAGAAGCAGAGCCGACGAGATCGGCCGGTTGCGAATTCCGCTGGCCGGCAATGGCACGGACCCGCTTGGGTTCGTACCGCTCGCCGACGTGGCGAAAGTGGAGGTCGTCATCGGCCCCAACCAGATCAGCCGCGAGGACGGCAAGCGACGCGTCGTCGTGACCGCCAATGTGCGCGGGCGCGACCTTGGCTCGTTCGTCGAGGAGCTTCAACAAAAAGTGGATGCGGAAGTCGAAGTCCCCTCCGGCTATTGGGTCAGCTATGGTGGCACCTTCGAGCAACTGATCTCGGCAGCCGAGCGGTTGCGCTTGGTCGTGCCTGCCGCGCTGCTGCTGATCTTCGGCCTGCTCTACGGGCTGTTCCGATCCGCCAGGGATTCGGCAATCGTCTTCTCGGGCGTGCCATTGGCGCTGACCGGCGGCGTGGCGGCACTGCTGATCCGCGGGATGCCGCTCTCCATCTCGGCGGGCGTGGGCTTCATCGCCCTCTCGGGCGTGGCGGTGCTCAACGGCGTGGTCATGCTGAGCTTCATCCGCCAGCTCCGGGAGACGGGCAACAGCCTTGAGGACGCGATACGCGAAGGCGCGCTCACAAGGCTGAGGCCGGTGCTAATGACCGCGCTGGTGGCGAGCCTGGGGTTCGTGCCGATGGCGTTCAATGTCGGCGCGGGCGCGGAGGTACAGCGTCCGCTCGCTACTGTCGTTATCGGCGGCATCATCTCCTCGACCTTGCTGACGCTGCTGGTGCTGCCCGCACTCTATCGCATCGTCCACGGTCGCGAAGCGCGCCGTGAAGACGAACGCCCATCCGCTGATACGTCCCTCGCGCAAGCCTGAACCGTTGCCGCTCCCGCCTGCGCCCGGCGGCGCGCGAGAGACCGGCCAAGGAGTTCTCCGATGAGCTTATACGCAACCCTTACCCAGCATATCTCACGAAGCAGGCTGATGATCGCCCTCGGGCTGCTTGCTTTTTCCTTCTGCCTCAGGGTCGAGGCGTTCGCCCACAATGTCGCGGAAGGCGACAAGGGCTATATCCAGGAAAGCAGCGGCGTCCTGTTTCTCCCGTTCGTGTATCTGGGCGCCAAGCACATGGTCACGGGCTACGACCATCTGCTGTTCCTGTTCGGCGTGATCTTCTTCCTCTACCGGATGAAGGACATCGGTCTTTACGTGACGCTGTTCGCGATCGGCCATTCGACGACCATGCTGTTCGGCGTGCTGATGGGGATCAGCGCCAACGCCTATCTCATCGACGCAATCATCGGCCTGTCGGTTGTCTATAAGGCGCTCGACAATCTTGGCGCGTTCCAGCGCTGGTTCGGCTTCCAACCCAATACCAAGGTCGCGACGCTGGTGTTCGGCTTCTTCCACGGGTTCGGCCTGGCGACAAAGATTCTTGAGTTCGAGATTTCAAGTGACGGCCTGCTCGCCAACCTGATCGCCTTCAATATCGGCGTCGAGATCGGGCAACTTCTCGCGCTCGGCGCCATCCTGATCCTGATGGGCTACTGGCGCCGGACCTCAAGTTTCATGCGCCACGCCTTCGCCGCCAACACCATCCTGATGGCCGCCGGCTTCGTGCTGGTCGGCTACCAGCTCGTCGGCTTTGCCGTCGCCTGATTTCAAGGAGGTTTCGACCATGTTCAACGCCCAACGTCCCAATCTCGACGACCTGCCCACCAATCGGCAATTGATCCGGGCGACACTCGTTGCCGCCATCTCCGCCAGCGCCCTTCTCGTCGCGGTCATTCTGCCCTCGGAATATGGTGTCGATCCCACCGGAGCCGGCCGCGCGCTGGGCCTTACCCAGATGGGCGAAATCAAAGTCCAGCTGGCTGAAGAAACAGCACAGAACGCCGCCGCCGATGCAGTGGCGGCGCAGGCGCCAGCCCTCGCAAAGGTGGAGCAGGCTGCAGGCGGCAGCGTGCAACCGGTAGCCGCGCCCCCGAAGGTGCCCCTCGCGAGCGAAGCCGATGGGCGCACCGACACGACGCGCCTGACACTTGCGCCAGGCGAAGGCGCGGAGGTCAAGTTCAAGGCCAGTAAGGGCGCCCGTGTCGTCTTCAACTGGTCGGTAGAGGGCGGCCACGTCAATTACGACACCCACGCGGACGCTCCGGGCATCTCCTATCATGGTTATGGCAAGGGCCGAGCGTCGACCGGCGAGCAAGGCGATCTCGTCGCCGCATTCGACGGCAGCCACGGCTGGTTCTGGCGCAACCGTTCGGGTGCCCCGGTGACGATCATGCTACGCACCGAGGGCGCCTATAGTGAGATCAAGCGGGTTGTCTGACATCGCTGCATCTCGTCCGATCGAATCCCGCCGTGCGAGCCCTCATGAACAGCGCGGTGGGATCGTCGGCGTCATGCGTTTTACCGGAGAGTTTTCAGCTGCCGGACATCGATCTTCTCGCGCTGGGTTATCCTGGCCTGTTTCTGGCTGCGCTGGTTGCTGCAACCCTGCTGCCGGCACAATCCGAACTGCTGCTGCTCGCCATGCTGGCTTCCGGAAGGTTCGAGCCGGTCCCGCTGCTCCTGGCCGCGTCGGTGGGCAATGTGCTGGGCTCAACACTCAACTGGGCGCTTGGCCGCTTTCTCGCGCATCATCGCGGCGCCCGCTGGTTCCCGGTCTCGGAGACCGCAATGGCGAAAGCGGAAAGGCGCTATCGCCGGTTCGGCGCGCTTTCCCTGCTGTTCTCATGGCTGCCCATCATCGGCGATCCCCTGACGCTTATCGCCGGCGTCTTGCGCACGCCGCTTTCCCGCTTCCTCCTGCTGGTCACGATCGCCAAATCCGGACGCTATCTAGTGCTGATGGTGGCGCATGGTTATCTGACCGCATGAGGCTGCAGACCAGTCTCACGGGCCCAACGAGGTAGCCATGCTCAAAATATTGGCCAACCGAACCTATCGCCATCTGTTCTTGGCCCAGATCATCGCGCTGATCGGCACCGGCCTCGCTACCGTCGCGTTGGGCCTGCTCGCCTATGACATCGCTGGTGCTGACGCGGGTGCCGTGCTGGGCACAGCGATGGCGATCAAGATGATCGCTTATATCGGTGTGGCCCCGATTGTCGGCGCCTATGCAAACCGATTGCCGCGCCGTAGTTTCCTCATCGCGATGGACCTGATCCGTTGCCTGGTCGCGCTCGCGCTGCCCTTCATCGATCAGGTGTGGCAAATCTACGTACTGATCTTCGTGCTGCAATCGGCTTCGGCAGGGTTCACGCCGACCTTCCAGGCGACCATCCCTGACGTGCTGCCCGAGGAACAGGACTATACTAAGGCGCTGTCCCTCTCTCGCCTCGCCTATGACATGGAAAGCCTGACAAGCCCGATGCTCGCTGCCGCGCTGCTTACGGTTATGAGCTTCCACTGGCTGTTCTCAGGCACTGCAATCGGTTTTGCCTGTTCGGCCCTTCTTGTGTTGACGACCGTGCTTCCGCGGGCCGCTGCCAGCCGGCCGACGGGCGGCATCTATTATAATACCACGCGCGGCGCCCGGCTTTACCTCAAAACGCCTCGGCTTCGTGGCCTGCTCGCCGTGACTCTTGCAGCCGCCGCGGCCAGTGCGATGGTGATTGTTAATACGCCAGTGCTGGTACAGTCGGCCCTTGGGCGTGGACAGAGCGCGATGGCGATCACGCTCGCCGCTTTCGGTGGCGGCTCGATGCTGGCGGCGCTGTTGCTGCCGCGTTTGCTTGAACGGCTCTCCGATCGGACAGTGATGCTGTCGGCCGCTTCGGCTATGACGGTCACGCTGGCGGCGCTCGCCTTGTCTTGGCAGGACCACGCCGCCCCCCATTATTGGGGCGTGATCCTCGTGGGCTGGTTAGCACTTGGCATTGCCTATTCGGCCAGCATTACGCCTGGTGGCCGGCTGCTACGCCGCTCTTCGGGCGGGCAGGATCGGCCCGCCCTGTTTGCAGCGCAATTCGCGCTTAGCCATGTGTGCTGGCTAATTGCCTATCCACTGGCAGGTCAGATCGGCGCATTCGGCGGCATGGGCGCCGCGTTCGCTGCGGCCGCTGTGCTGGCGCTAATCGGCACGGTGATTGCGTTCCGCATCTGGCCCAGTGAAGACGCCGAAGTGGTAGCACACAGGCATGACGATCTGCCACTCGATCATCCCCATCTTCTCGAAGGGCATCCGGGCGGTCGCGCCCGCCACGCGTTCGTGATCGACGAGCTGCATCCACGCTGGCCGATCCAGTAGCGGCAGTGAGTGTGAAAGCGAGCGGTGACGATCGCGGGCAGCGTGTCGCGGAGACTGTGTTTCGGCTACCATCCGAGCAGCGAACGCGCGCGGGAGATATCGAGGATATAGTGGTCGTTGCTGCTGTCGATCATCCAGGGCTGGATGAAGTCGTCGCTGCCGAGCGCTTCGTTCTGCAGGATGATCCCGGCCTTCGCGAGCGGCTACGGAATCCGGATAGTCTTCCGGACCTCGCCGTCGAGCGCCTCGCCCACGATGTCCTGGATCTCGGCATAGCCGGGCGCGCCGATGAGCAGCGGCAGCTCGGCCGAAAGGTCGTGCCGCCGATCGACCAGGCGAAGCACGGCATCGGCCAAGTCGTCGCGGTGCGCCGATGCCGCACGCAGCATCCCGTGATAAAAGTGCGAGATCACGCGATGCTCGTAGATCTGGGATATCTGCTGCGCGAGTAACGCCGAGCGCCCGTCGCCGTCGTAAACTCCGGCGGCGGGGAGGAAGACGACGGGAATCTTACCGCGCCTCGCGTGCAGCAGTGCTTCGGCAACAACTTTCGACTGTGGATACGCCTAGGACGCACCGATTGGCGACTCCTCGCTGATGCGCTCTTCCGGAGTGGCGGCAGGCTTATGAACCAGCATTGTGCTGGCGAAGACGAATTGCTCGACGTCGAACGACCGGAGCCCGTCAATCAGCCGGCGGGTGTCGTGCACGGTGGCCTTGTCGTAGAGCGGATTGGGGTTGCCCGTGATGTCATAGCCGATTGCCGACGCGGGCGGCCGCGGGTCTGGAGGACCGACACGATCCAGGCCGACAACCGTGTAGCGTTCCCTCGGCTGGGCAACTAGCGCGGCGGCTGTAAAGCCGCTCGCACCTGTGATGAGGACGACTTCGAGGGCGTCCTTGTCGCTCCCTGACCCACTGCGCTCACCGTCGGTCATCAATCTGCCACCCTCATTCATTGTGCTGCGGAACGCATACAGTCCCCCTGTACTTATGATCGCGAGGCGGGCGCGTGCGGATCACCGCACAATTGTTTTACGCGCCCGCCCCGCAAATCCCTTAGGCAAAATGGGGCTTTATTGCGTCACCGCGAAGCCGGCTTTCTCGATGGCCTGCTTGAGCTGCTGTACATCGGCCGTCGAGTTTACCGAAACGGTCTTTCTCGCCAAATCGATGTTGACGACGGCATTGGCATCGACGCGCTGAAGCGCGTTGGTCACACCGCGCGCACAGCCTCCGCAGGTCATTCCCTGAACTTTGAAGTCGATCATCTTCGTTCTCCCATAAGGTGGATGAAACAAATATGGGGCTTGACACTGTGTCAGGGTCAAGAGGTGAATTTAGCTGTTGACCTTGACACAATGTGAGGGACCATAAGGCCGTCGACTCAGTAGTGGAGACGACCATGAACGCCCGGGCGCAGCTGCCAATGCAGGCACAGACGAGAAGCGACGAAAGGCTGTCGCTGGCCATCGATGGCATGACCTGCGCGACGTGCGTCGGGCGGGTGGAGCGCGCCATCGCCGGGGTGCAGGGCGTTGCCGGCGTCTCGGTCAATCTCGCGACGGAGCGCGCGAATGTCGAGTTCGTCGATGGACGATCCGATGTCGCTGCCGTAGCCGATGCGGTTCTTGCGGCGGGCTACACCCCGGTGACACAGACGACCGAGCTGACGATCACCGGCATGACCTGCGCCTCCTGCGTCACCCGGGTCGAGAAGGCGCTGCTGAAAGTGCCCGGCGTCCGCTCCGCGAGTGTCAACCTGGCGGCCGAGACGGCGCGGATCGAAACGGCGGGTGACGTCCCCGCTTATGTCTTGGTCGAGGCTGTCGAAAGTGCTGGCTACACTGCATCGGCGCGCACCGGATCGGCGGAGGCGGAACGCGGCGCCGAGGACGCCCGGCGCGACGCCGCCGCAACAAGAGAGCTCCGCCATGTGCTGATCGCCGCGGCGCTGTCGCTGCCGCTTGTCTTTCCGATGCTGCTGGCCCCGTTCGGTATCGAGGTGGCCGTGCCGGGCTGGATCCAGCTGCTGCTCGCGACGCCCGTGCAGTTCTGGCTGGGCGCGCGCTTCTATCGCGCGGGTTGGAAGGCCGCGCGCGCCCGAACCGGCAATATGGACCTGCTGGTCGCGATCGGCACATCGGCCGCCTATGGGCTCAGCCTCTACCAGCTGCTGTTCGCGCCGATGCACGGCATGGACGCGCATTATTACTTCGAGGCTTCGGCCGTCGTCATCACCCTTATCCTGCTCGGCAAATGGCTCGAAGGCCGCGCCAAGCGTCAGACCGGAGAGGCGATCCGCGCGCTGATGGCGCTGCGGCCCGACCAGGCTCGCGTTGTCGGCACCGACGGCAGCGAACGAGAGATTGCCCTGGCGGAGGTGCGCTCGGGTGACCGCGTCCGCGTCCGGCCCGGGGAGCGCATCCCCGTCGATGGACGACTGATCGAGGGAGCGACCCATGTCGATGAATCCATGCTCACCGGAGAGAGCCTTCCGGTCGCCAAGGCCGCTGGAGACCCAGTGACCGGCGGATCGATCAACGCGGACGGGCTCATCCTGGTCGAGACGACGGCGGTGGGGGCTGAGACCACCCTCGCCCGCATCGTGCGCCTGGTCGAAAGCGCGCAAGGCGCCAAGGCTCCGATCCAGCGGCTCGTCGACAAAGTCAGTGCCGTGTTCGTGCCAATCGTCCTCGTCATAGCCGCGCTTACCCTCGCCGGATGGCTGATCGCCGGCGCCGGAGTGGAAGTCGCGATCCTGAACGCGGTCGCGGTGCTCGTCATCGCCTGCCCGTGCGCGCTCGGCCTAGCCACTCCGACCGCGATCATGGCCGGTACGGGCGTTGCCGCGCGGGCCGGCGTGCTCATCAAGGATGCCGAGGCGCTGGAGACCGCGCACCGCATCAATGTCGTTGCGTTCGACAAGACCGGCACGCTGACCGAAGGCAAGCCCTCGCTGCTGGCCGGACTGCCCGCCGCCGGGGTCGAGCGCACCGATCTCATCGCGCTCGCCGCGGCGCTTCAGGCCGGAAGCGAGCATCCGCTCGCACGGGCCGTCATGGCGTGGGCCAGCTCGGAAGGCGTCGAACCCGCCCGCGCCAGCGGGATGCGCGGCCTGCCCGGCCGCGGGGTTGCTGCAGACGTCAACGGCCGCGACCTGATCCTCGGCAGCACGCGCTTGATGGAGGACGAAGCTATCGCACTGACGCCGCTGGCCACCGAGGCGGCCAGGCTGGAAGCCGAGGGACGGACGGTCTCCTGGGTTGCGGAGCGCGCGCCCGAACGCCGCCTCCTCGGCCTGCTGGCGTTCGGCGACGAGGTGAAGGCTTCCGCCGCGGCCGCCGTGGCGGCGCTGCATGGCCGCGGCATACGCAGCGTGATGCTGACCGGAGACAATGCGGGAAGCGCCCGCGCAGCCGCAGCCAAGCTCGGCATCGACGACTTCGTCGCCAATGTCCTGCCGGAAGGAAAGTCGGATGCGGTAGCGGCGTTGCGGGCCGAGGACCGCACGGTCGCCATGGTCGGCGACGGCGTCAACGATGCCCCTGCCCTCGCTGCAGCGGATGTCGGCATCGCCATGTCGACTGGCACTGACGTCGCCATGCACGCAGCGGGCATCACGCTGATGCGGGGCGATCCACGCCTGGTGGCGGACGCGATCGACATCTCGAAGCGGACCTATGCCAAGATCCGCCAAGGCTTGTTCTGGGCGTTCATCTACAATCTGATCGGCATTCCGCTGGCGGCGTTCGGTTATCTAAGCCCGGTGATCGCCGGCGCGGCGATGGCGCTGTCGAGCGTCAGCGTCGCTGCCAATGCGCTGACGCTTCGCCGTTGGCGTCCGACAGCGGCTTGAGGAGACAATACGTGAATATAGGACAAGCTGCCAAAGCTTCGGGCGTCAGCCAGCGGATGATCCGCCATTATGAGGCGATCGGCCTCATCCCCAAGGCCACGCGGCGTGATTCCGGCTACCGCGACTATGACGAACGCGAGGTGCACATGCTGCGTTTCATCCGACGCGCGCGCGATCTCGGCTTCCCAATTTCGGAGATCGGCCAGCTCGTTGCGCTGTGGCAGGACGGCGATCGGGCGAGTGGTGAGGTCAAGGCCCTCGCGCTTGCACGAGCCGCGGAGATGGAGCGCAAGGAGCACGAGCTCCGAGCGATGCGCAAGTCGCTCGAAGATCTGGCGCGTCGCTGCGCGGGCGGAGATCGGCCAGATTGCCCTATCCTGGACGATCTTGCGGTCGGAGTTCAACATGTTACTCTCCGTTGTGCGCAAGAAAAGGGTTGACCTTGGACGATGGTCCGAGCCGTAAGGACGGTGAAGTCCAAACCGCGGCGAGGGATAGCGCCAAGTACCGCGTATCTATGAGGGGAGCGGGGCGCATATGGAAGGAAAGACAATGCATCAGATCGATCCCGAGATGAAGGCGTGCATCGACGCCTGCCACGAATGCCACATCACCTGCCTTCACATGGCGATGAATCACTGCCTGGAGGCGGGAGGGCGGCACGCCGAGCCGCAGCACATGAAGCTGATGCTGGACTGTGCCCAGATTTGCAGCGTCGCGATCGACTTCATGGCGCGCAAGTCCGAACACCACCGGCATATCTGCCGCGAGTGCGCCGAGATTTGCCGGGCGTGCGCGTCGAGCTGCGAAGGGCTGGACGGCATGGAGGATTGCGTCGCCGCATGTCGCAAGTGCGCCGAGGCTTGCGACAAGATGGCCGCGTAAATGGCCCGAGGGCGGCGCTTTCCCCGCCGCCCTCCCGTTACATTGCGAGCCAAGGCGCGTGAGACGGTGCGATGCACGGTCAGGGTTGCGGCAACGCTTTAGAGAGGGGCGTTGTCTGCCCTGCCGCTAGTAGGCTAGCGGCCCGCCCGCCCGCGGCTTGGCGCGGCGGTTCCAGGCAAACCCGATCACGATCACGGCAAGCATCAGGAGTTGTGCCAGCACCGACTGAAATGTCGGGAACAGGCCCAACATCGAGATACGTGGCACGCTGGCGAGCGGCGCTATGTCGATGATCCCCGCCTCTTGGAGGGCAGCGACTCCCTTACCGGCCAGCACGACCGTCAGAGCGGCCATCAGCCACGAGCTGTAGCGGAAGAACTGCGTAATCGGCAGCGTCCGGCTGTAGCGGAGCATGGCCCAGGCGATGACGGCGAGAAGGCTGATCGCTGCGCCGGCGCCGGCCAGCAGCATCGCGGTGTTACCCTGTGTCGAGAGCGCGGCGTAGAAAAGGATCGTTTCAAAGACCTCCCGATAGACCACCAGGAATGCGAGCCCGAACAGGAACCATCCCGACCCGCTCGATAGCGCCCGTGACATTTTCTCCCGGATATAGCGTTGCCACTGATCGGCTTGGGCCTTGCCGTGCATCCAGATTCCGACCGAGAGCAGCACGATCGCGGCGAACAGCGAGCCGAACCCTTCGGTCAGCTCCCGGCTCGCGCCGCTGATCCCGATCGCATAGGTGGCGACGGCCCAGGTAAGCCCGCCCGCGATGAGCGCCCCGATCCACCCGCCATGCACATAGCGCAAGGCTTCTGGCCGTTCCGCTTTGCGGAGGAACGCGATCATGGCGACCACGATCAAAAGAGCTTCCAGCCCCTCACGCAGCAGGATCGTAAAGGCCCCCAAGAAGGTGGACGCCTGCGTCGCGGCGTCGGGCGCGAGCGCCGCCTCGGCATCATCGAACAGGCCGCCCAGCACTGCCACTCGTTCGGCCACATCATCGGCCGACGTGCTGCTCTCCACAGCGGCGCGATATTCTCCCATCGCGCCTTCGATCCTGGACATGAGCGTCGGGTCGCGCGCCGAGAGCGTCGGTTCGATCGGCTCGAACCCGTCGAGATAGGCGGACAGCGCCAGTTCCTTTGCGCCGCGCCGGTCGCCGCGCCGGAACGCGGCGAGGCTTTGCGCAAGCTTGGAGCGAGCGACCGCGAGCGAGCCCGGGGCTTGTTGCATCACCTGATCGGGGTGGCGCCGCAGATAGGCGAGCACCGCGTCGGCTTTCGCCTGCCCGATGCTGCCCGCAAGCGCGGCGGGGGTGAGCGCGACCAGGGTTTTCAAATCGGGGATCCGCGCCCGCAAGCTCGGCTGGGACTTCCACAGCCGTTCGCCTTCGACCGCTTGCGCGTCGGTCAGGGCGAAGCTGCCAGCGCGGAACGCCAGCGCCCAGCGTTGATCGTTCGGCAGATCGGCGAAGCTCTGCATCGCGGTCCCGTCGATGCCTTGGCTTATCACCTGATAGAGCGCGAACACGCTGCGCTGGCGCGCCCGTTCGGCGTCGGTGAACGCGATCGGCGGCGGGTCGAGTCTGGCAGCGTCAGGCCCATGTCCGTCGCCGGTGAGGCCGTGGCAGGACGAGCAGCTTTGGACGTATAGCCTTGTTCCCATGGCGGGGTCGGGTGCCTTGGCGGGAGCGAGCGGCACCGGATAGGCCTTGAGCAGATCGGCGGCGAGGCCATGCGCGAGTGTCGCGACCTCTCGGGACGATCCCTTGCGGCCGATCACGGCTTCGAGCTGCGAAGCGCTTTGGATTAGAGATTGCCGCTCAGGCGTCGCGGGAAGTGCGCGGAGGCGCGTCGACACCCCAGCGGCGAACTCCGTCATCTCCGCGTATTCGGACGCGCTTATGACCGCGCCGTTGGCGACCGCACCGCCATAATCGACCGCCATATAGTCGAGCAGACGCCAAGCAGTTTGAACATCGCGGGTATCGGCCATCGCCGCAGCGGGGATCAACAGCAGCATAAGCGACGCGACCAGCGCGACCAGAGGTGACGGCATATGGGTGATCGATTCCAAGCTTCACTCGTCGCGGACTATGCGAACAACTCTCATTAGCAGTATTGGGCAGCGTGCGCGACCACCAATGGCAGGATGATGAACATCGCCGCCGGAGAGCTGGCGGGCGATCGTCTCCGGCGACAAGATCGTGACCGCGAACCCGGAGACGATCGGGGGGGTAGAAAAGCGGCAGCGAAGGCGCGTGACGGTGTGCGATGCACGATCAAGGTTTTCGATGAGGCTAAGCAGTGATTGAAGATACTTTCAGATCACGTACTTGTCCCAGCTTGCATAATGCTCGGCGCTGCGCTTTCCCCTTGGAAAGCTGAGGCCGACGAGCGCAATGCCGGCTACGACCGAGGCCACGGCCCCAAGGTGACCAACGCCGTCGAGGAGGAAAGGCGCGGCCACAAGCCAGGCTCCGAACGCGACGTTGATCAGCCGCAGCGCGCGGGCAACTTCTGCGGTGGCGATGATCGCGACCGTTATGACCAGCGCACCCACAACGTGATCGCTGTTCGCCATACCGCCTTCCGTGCCGAACAGTATTCGGGTCAGCATCAGCAGGACGCCGATGACGATGCTCGCAGTCAGCGTCCATGGCAGGGTCAGTCCCTTCTTTGCGTCCGCCCAGAAGGTGCTTGGCGAGGCCATCGCGTCCGACGCGTCCACCGCTCCCGCCTCTATCGCGTCACCCTGGAAGAAGGTGCGGATCAGCGGTTTGCCTTGCCGGCGCGCCCAGAGAAGGAACTGACCCATCGCAATCACCTCGTCGAGCGCGAAGGGGATCATGATCAGCATGGCGAGCGCGGCGATCAGCGCCAGCGTGCTCCATGTGCCGATGACGATGGGCTGACTGATGATGAAATAGATGCTGATGACGCCGAGCGGGATGACAAGGATGCCGAAGAAGGTCACCATCCACGGCATGGTCCGCCAGCGGTCGCGGGTGCCCATTACCGCCATCAGGATCTCGAGGACATAGCTGACCGTGCCGAGCCCACCATCGGGAATCGGCCAGGCCTTGGACATGTCCGAGGTGATGATCTCCTCGGTGCCGTTGCGTGGATCGCTCAGGGAGCCGGCGAAAAACGGCTCCCAAACGCCGTCAATATGCCCCAGTTGGTAGGCGGTGAGGATGCGCGAGGTGAGAAGGCCGATCAGACCCATGGCGACGATCGGCAGCCGCTGTGCGTCGGTGGATGGCGAATAGGTCCAGCCGGGCGGGATGTTCTTGGGGTCCATCATGCCCGCCATGCTCATGCCCGGCATCATCGGCACGAGCACCGACAGGGCGATCACGGCCGAGCCGATGAGCAGGTTGTTGTTGTACTGAGCGGCGCTCGGGCTCCAGAAGATCAGCGGGGCGAAGAACAGCCAGATGCCGACGAACGCGACCGCCCACTGCGCCCATGTCTTGGTGCGCGGAACGAGCGACAGCGCGCCGAACAGCACGATGGCGAGGCCGCTGACGACATCGCTGATGGCCAGCGCGTTCGCCCGCCACTCGATCGACGGCAGCCCGCGATCAATAGTTACGAAGCGCGCCGCCTCGCCGACACTGTGAGTGGTCACGGAGTCGTAGATAAGCGGGCTGGAGGCGAGCCACAGCCCAAGACCGATGTTTGCGTAAAGAGCCCAGCGCGCACGGCGCTCGTCGCGGTCCATTATGGCCATGTGATCGCCGTGTGCACCGTGACCGGTCATCGCCATGTCCGCCGCGCCAGGTCGGTGCCCCATGGCAGCATGGTCCATGCTGCTATGGTCCGCAGCCCCGTGATCCATGTCGGCCATTCCACCGCCTGCCGCTGCGGGTTGTTGGCCCGGCGCTACAGGTTCGGCCTTTAGCTTATCGTGCCAGGCAACCAGATTCTCGTTAAGCTTGTTGTTCCGATACCAGGCCCGCGGGTGGCGCTTCAGCGCGGCGACGATCGTCGGCAGCGTGTCCCGGAGGCGATGCTTCGGTTCCCAACCGAGCAGCAAGCGGGCGCGTGAAATATCGAGGATATAGTGGTCGTTGCTGCTGTCGATCATCCAGGGCTGGATGAAGTCGTCGCTGCCGAGCGCTTCGTTCTGCAGGATGATCCCGGCTTTCGCGAGCGGCTGCGGAATCCGGATCGTCTTCCAGCCCTCGCCGTGGAGCGCCTCGCCGACGATGTCCTGGATCTCGGCATAGCCGGGTGCGTCGGGCTCGCCGATGAGCAGCGGCAGTTCTGACGGCAGTTCGTGCCGCCGATCGACCAGACGCAGCACGGCGTCAGCCAAGTCGTCGCGGTGCACCGATGACTGCGCCGCACACAGCATGCCGGGATAAAAATGCGAAATCAGGCGGTGCTCGTAAATCTGCGATATCTGCTGCGCGAGAAAAGCCGAGCGTCCGTCGTCGTCGTAAACTCCGGCGGCGCGCATATAAACGACGGGGATGTTTCCGTGGCGCTCATGCAGCAATGTCTCGGCGTCGACCTTGGACTGCGGATAGGCCCAGGACGCGCCGATCGGCGAGTCCTCGTTGATGCGCTCGTCGGGTGTGGGGGTCGGCTTATGAACGAGCATCGTGCTGGCGAAGACGAATTGTCCGACTTCGAACGATTGCAGCCCGTCAATCAGCCGGCGGGTGCCCTGCACGGTGACCTTGTCGTAGAGCGGATTGGGGTCACCCGTGATATCATAATAGGCGGCGAGGTGGATCACCGAGGCGATGCGGTTGCCGTACCGTGCGCGCACCTCGTCAAGCGCAACTCGGACCGCTTCGTCTGACCCGAGGTCTATGTCGATCGCCGCCGCGGGCGGCGGTGGGTCGGGAGGGCCGGCGCGATCAAGGCCGACGACCGTGTAGCGCTCGCCGAGCTGGGCAATCAGCGCTGCGGCGATAAAACCGCTCGCACCCGTGATGAGGACGACTTCGCCACCCTGGCCGCTGCCGGCTTCACTGCGTTTGCCATCGGTCATGACTTTGCCACCCTTGTTCATTCATCTCTGAAAACACTGACAGGCCCACCCGGACCAACCCTCTCGCACGCCCAGCTTTGCAGCGCGACGCGGCCTTCCCGCAAGCGCCTGTGGGCGACTTAGGGCGTCGGACACGTAAGCTCAGTCCAAGCGGGGGGTGTCTTGGGAGGCGAGGGTTAAGCCGCGTAAGTGGGTAAAAGAAGGTGGAAGGCCTGAGCGGCGCTTGCGTGGACGGTTGGTCCATAGCGCTTACATGCCCGACGCGGGTGGCGCGAGGGTGCCTAGCCATGCCACGAGCGCCAGGATGCCGATCACGCAGGCTGTCTCGACCGCAAGGCTGACCCGCAGCGCCGTAAGCGCCCCGCCATGGTCGTTCATGGCAATCGAGCGCTCGAAGGCCGGCGTGAGGCGGAACCGATTGAGCGAAGCGAGCCCCAGCATCGCTGCGAACAAAACCAGCTTGGCGAGCAGCAGCAGGCCGTAGAGCGTCGTCCCCAAGGCCGCGAAATTGGCTGGCCCGACGAGCAGCCAACTATTGATCAAACCAGTTACCACCAGGGTAACAACAACGAGCGTACCAACGGAGCCAAACCCGTGCAGGGCGCGATGGGTCAGCCGAAGGTGCGCAGCATCGATCTCCTCGGCGCGGCGCGCCATCAGGAGAAGCAATCCGAACAGCGCCCCGACCCACAAACCGGCGGCAAGGAGATGGAGGATGTCCGCACCGAGGTGAAGCCATCCGGTGCTTCCCTCGTCCATGGCGCCGTGCCCGTTCCACGCGAGTGTCGCCAATGCCGCGGCGGCGGCAATCATGGCGATAGCCAGCCACGATGCTCTGCCTCGCGCCAGCAGGGCTGCACCGACGGCGATGACCAGCGCCACCATACGCACCTTCCAGGCGGTGCCAACCGGTGGCCCCCCGAGCAGCGCGGCCACCGCTGCCTGGTCGATCGGCCAGAATGCAGAACCGGCCATCGCCGAGGCCATAAGGATCAGGCCAACGGCTGAGAGCAGCAACCCGAGCGCTGCGCTTGCCGTGAGCCAAGGCCGCAGCGCGATGGCATCATCGCGCTCGCCAAGACGAAGACCATAGAGGCTGAAGGCCGACAGGCCGAACAGCGCCGCCAGGACCAGGTATAACGCCAAGCGGATGGCGACGGTCGGCCAGTCGAGCATTCGCTCACTTCACCGTGAAGTTGTAGCTGCCGGTGATTTTGTGTGTATCGCTAGAGACGACCTGCCAGCCGACGCTGTAGCGCCCACGCGGGAGGCGCTGCTTCGGGGTGATGGTGAGCGTCCGGCCATCGGCGCCGACTGCGGCGCTGCTGGGCATTTTCATGGCCGCCATGCCCGGCATCGCTGCCATGGTAAGGTCGGCCTTGGAGAAAGCCGGCACGAGTTTCTCGCTGAACTGAAGGCTGATCTTCTCGGGGGTCGCGACGGCCGCGTTGGCGGCGGGGCTGGCGGACACCAGCTTCGGATGCGCGTTCGCCACGCCGCCTGCGAAGAACAGGGCGGCGGCGGCAGTCGTGATGAACAAGCGGCGCATTTAGGATAATCTCCATTTCAATTGGGCTCACCTGTTATTACGCAGCCGGGCGGGTCACCCCTCACGATCTTTTTTTCCGTGCCGACGCTCGAACTCTCGATGAGGGGTCGGCGGCGTCGGCGCGTATTCAGAAGGAGCATGGAGCGCTTTTTCACTGCGTCTCCCCTTAAACGAGCTGTGGCCGCGGGCCTGGACGGGCGCATGCGCGGGGTAATGATGAGGTTGCGGTTGACCGATCAGGGCTGGACTGGAGATCCTGAGGAGGTCATCGACTGTCTGATAGTGGGCGGCGGTCCAGCGGGCCTCATGACCGCGATCTATCTGTCGCGGTTTCTCAGGAGCTGCGTCGTCTACGATGCGGCGGCAGGGCGCGCCGCGTCCATCCCGCGCTCGCACAACCTGCCAGGATTTCCCGGCGGCATTTCCGGCGTCGCGTTTCTTGCCCGCCTGCAGGCTCAGCTGCGCGAATATGGCGGGACGATCCAGAGCGGTGAGATCGACGCAATCGTCGCGTCAGGCGACCACTTCTCGGCAAGCTGCGAACTGAACGTCCTGTATGCGCGGACCGTTGTCCTTGCGACGGGCGTCGTCAATCGGCGTCCCGAGATGCCTGATGCGATGCATGACATCGGCGTGGCGCGTGGGCTTCTCCGCTATTGTCCGATCTGCGATGGTTATGAGGCCCGGCGGATGAACGTGGCGGTGCTCGGCGGCAGTGGTCACGGCGCTGAAGAAGCCGAATTCCTGAGGGCTTATGGAGCCAAGGTCACGCTTCTGGCGGAACACTCGCTCGATCTTGGGCCGACCGAACTTGCCAAGCTGGACCAGCAGGGCATTGATGTCGCCCCCTCGCCTGTCGAGCAGTTGCGTCTTGGCGACTGTGTCGAGGTGAGGCTGGCCAATGGCCTGGAGCTACAATTCGACACGCTTTACCCCGCGCTCGGCTCGTCGCCTCGGACGCGGCTTGCCTCTTTGCTCGGAGCACAGCTCAGCGAATCGGGGTGCGTGCTGACCAATGCCCATCAACAAACCTCGGTTAAGGGTCTCTACGCAGTCGGCGACGCCGTGGAAGGGCTCGATCAGATCAGCGTCGCAGCCGGACAAGCGGCGATCGCTGCGACCGCAATTCATAACATGTTGCGCGACCGCGACAGTGGATTGTCGTCCGCCATCGCCGGGCTGTATCCCGCTCGGAGCGTACCGCCGACGTAGTGGGAGCCACTGGCGGTGCACCGAGCGAAAGCCGCCAACAAAGCGCTGATCGCCGGCTCGCTTGTCATCTTCTTCGGCTGCTTCGCGCTTATTCGTATCCACACGACGATCGGCGACACGGCCTTCCTCCGTTCGATGATCCCGCACCACGATCCCGAGGCTTGCGCGGGAGTGCATCGAGACAGTGTGCTATTACCAGCGTCGGGGGTTGCTCGACACGCCCTAGCGGGGCCGGGCTCGCCGGCGGCATCCGACGCTATGCTTGAAAAGGCCTACGGCACGAAGGTCGGCGCTGCCGCATTTTGTCGCATTCTCCTTCGCAGCGCGCCAACACGCGACCGGCTACTAAGCGTCGGGGCCCCTCAGAACGCCAAGTGGTTTATTCCGCCGTGCATGAAGGTTCCGCCGAGGAACCCCTGGATTGAGATCGCGAGTGTCATCAGGCCAAGCACCGCCCAGTACAACGACCGCGACCGCTCGGGACCCTTGCGGTGGCGCGCTGCCATCCAAGCCAGCGCGACGCCGAAGACCGCGATCGATGTCCCGAGCCAGCGATGCGTCATCAGGATAGGGTTGCGGTCGGTCAGGTAGAACCCGCCTGCGAACCAGCCCAGGAACGCCGCCACGATCGCTCCCAGCGCGCCGACGACCAGCATTATGTGTGCGACATGCTGATAATCCCGGTTGCGGCGCCACAACCCGAACAGCTCCACCCCGAACGCACCGATGAACAGGGCGATGGGAAAATGAATGACCATGGTATGCACCCGCCCCAGCCAGCTCACAAGCCGTTCGCCGAAAGTCTTGTTCTTGTTGGCGGTCTCCTCGTGCATGCCGCCCATGTCCATGTCGTCGCCGGCGATGTCGCGGCCGCCCATGTTCATGTCCACGGTCGACATAGAGCCCATGCCCATGTGGCCGTCGCCAGCGTCCGCCCCATCTGCTTTCTGCGTCTCGGCTGCGCTGCTAGCGGCCGGCCCGGGACCGGCCCCGAGCGCATCGTGATCTTCGTGCGCCGATGCCGACGTGCTTACCGAGATTGCAACCGCAAGGAGTAGAGCGAAAGCCCCGCCTCGTTTACCGCCCATCACCCAACCCCTTGAACCGTGTTGTTTCAATCCAGTTTACGCACGCCGCGCCTTCTTCCCTCACCTGCCCAGCTTCCTTTGTGAAACTTTCCGTCTGCTCTTCAAGACGGACTGGACGCCACAGCTACGCTGGCTGCGGCGACCGCGTCATGCCACTCCGCCAAAAAACATCGGCCGATCAGCTGCCGTGGCGGGCGAACAAGCGGCGTCCGCCGGTGCCGAAGGCGACCACGTCATAGGCCTGCGCCTTGACGCCCGGCACTTCCATTCCCGGCGAGCCGAGCGGCATACCGCCGACCGCGAGGCCCCGCACGCCCTTGGGCCGGGTCGCGAGAGCCCGCTTCATGTCGGCGATCGGCACGTGGCCCTCGAAAGCCATGCCATCGGCGATCGCGGTGTGGCAGGACGAGAGGTCCGCGGGAACGCCCGCGCGCTTCTGCAGCGCCGGGCGGTTAGAATCATCGACGACGCGCACCTGACGGCCGAGCTGCTGCTGCACCTGCGCCGCCCACTTGGCGCAACAGCCGCAGCCGGGGTCGCGGTGCATAACGATCGGGGTAGCCGCGCTGGCGGCAACCGGAACCAACAAGGCTGCGGCAGTAAGCGCAAATCGCAACGCTGACTTCATGGAAAAATCTCCTTGGTCGTTCCTCCCGTCTCCTCGCTGGGGGCGGGAGGAACGAGGCTTATTACTGAGGACGCTTGCCCATCGATCGAAGCATCGCCTGGAGCTCACCGATGCTGTTGTTCTGCTCGGCAATCGATTTCTGAGCCATTTGCCGGGTCTTCGCATCTGGCGCCTGGCGGAGAACGATCTGCGACATGGCGATCGCACCGCGGTGATGCTCGATCATCTTGCGGACCCACGTCTCGCTCGCATTAGCGCCCTTGGCCTTCATCATCTTTTCATGCATCGCCATTTCGGCGGGCATGAAAGGCGTGTTCATGCCAGGCATGTTGTCGTGGTTCATGCCTTGCATTTTCGAGTGGTCCATGCCCTGCATCTGCTGCTGAGCCAAAGCGGGGCTCGCCGACATCGCGGCCAGAGCCAGAAGTGTTACTGCCTTGAACATCGTTTTCTCCTTCTTGGCCTCGGCCAACGCAACAAGACTCGTTGGTCTCAAAACCATGTGCGAATGCCCAGAACGAGGCTGGTGGATATCGCATCCTCGCCATCCTCGCGTGCAAAACGAGCAGAACGGCCCACTCTGCGCTCGTACGAAACACCTATATAGGGGGCGAACTCTCGCTTCACCTCGTAGCGCAGCCGCAAGCCAAGCTCGATATCCGACAAGCCCGAACCGATCCGGTCTGCCGGAACGTCCTGCGCCGCAAACTCAGCTTCGACACGAGGCTGGAGAATCAGCCGCTGGGTGATGCGCTGATCGTAATAGCCTTCAACGCGGCCCAGCACGTCTCCCTTGCTAGACAAGAACAGTGCGCCCTCGACATCGAAGAAACCCGGAGCCAGGCTCTCAAAACCGACTGTCGCGTAAACACGCGAGGGATTAGGCTTGAAGTCGTACCGGATCCCTGCCTGAAAATCGGTATAGGGTCCGATTGCCCGTGCGTAGAGCGCCTGCAGCTCCGCCCTTTCCAAGCTTCTCCCAAAGTTCCCTTCGCCCTCGGTTTTAAGAACCAGACGATTAACGTCGCCACCGTACCAGGCGCTGCCATCCCAACGATAAGCATCGCGACCATCCCGGATCTGGACTTCAGCCAGGTTGAATATGACCTGCGAGAAATTCTGCCCGCCGTGCATCGACCGCAGATGCTGCTGCGAATGCGCCATGGCAGCGGCAGAGTAGACCTGGTCCGCGGCACGATCCGTCGGAATGGGGGGCGGCGGAGCGGTGCCGGCCTGCAGGTTGGTGCCGATCATCGCCGCGCCCGTGCCTGAGGGCATGCTTCCCATGTCGTATCCCGGCATGCCTTGCATCGCGCCCGAACTTTGGCCCATTCCCGGCATCGATCCATGATCCATGCCCTGCATAGCGCCTGGCTCGGCGGGGTTGGCGCCGCCGGACGCACCTGGCATTGCGGACATGTCGTGCCCCGAACTGGCATCAGGTTTGGCTTCAGGCATATTCATACCGGGCATGGCGGACATGTCATGACCGGCGTGAGGATCGGCAACGGCCGGTTCACCGACCGGAGGCTTGGCGGACCGACTTGCGGCGGGCTTGGCCGCCGATCCCGCCTTCGCGCGCGGTGTCGACCTAGCGGCAGGCTTCGCGGACTTGCGCGCGGCGGGCTTGGTCGCTGCGGGCTTGGCGGCAGGCTTTTTCACCGCTGGCGTCTTTGGCGGCGGCATCTTCATGCCGGGCATGTTGGAATGGTCCATCTGCGCGGCCACCGGCGTTGCGAGGCCAAGCGCCGCGCCGCCAGCGATCAGGAGGAACTTAGGCTGCATCGCGATTCTCCTCGCCCATCGGGCGAACCGTCACGACACGCATCATCCCCGCGGTCATGTGATAGAGATTGTGGCAGTGGAACGCCCAGTCGCCGGGCGCATCGGCCGTTACGTCGAATGTCATCTTACCGCCGGGCGCCACATTCACCGTGTGCTTGCGAGGCGCAAAGTCGCCATGTCCGGTCACCAGCTCGAAGAAGTGGCCGTGCAAATGAATTGGGTGCGGCATCATCGTGTCATTGACCAGGGTGACGCGCGCGCGCTCGTCCTTGCGGAACGGGATGGGGTCGGCAGGGTCGCTCATCTTCTGGCCGTCAAAGCCCCACATGTAGCGCTCCATATTGCCCGTCAGGTGGATCTCCAACTGACGCGACGGGGCGCGAACGTCCGGGTTGCGGTCGAGCGCGACAAGATCGCGATAAGTGAGCACGCGATGATCCGCGTCCTCCAGCCCCTGCGGCGGCTCGCCCGTGCGGTCCTTCGGCATCGGCGAGATGGTCTGCACTCCCGGCCCCATCTTGACGCCGGGCGCGTTCTTGGGGTTGCGTATGTTCATGTCCATGCTGCCGCCTGACCCATGATCCATCCCGGCCATGCCGCCGCTGCTCATCTGACCATGGTCCATGCCCGCCATCCCGGCAGCGCCCGCCGCCATTTGGCTATGGTCCATCCCTGGCATAGCGCCGCTCATCTGGTCGCCCCCCATCCCAGCCATGCCGGCCATCGCAGCGCCTACCGCCTTCGTTCCGTGATCGGTGGGCTCTTTCCACCCGGTGAGCTTCCACAGGTTGCGCGAGGCATTCTGCATCAACGTGGGATCCGGCCCGCGCTTTGCGACCGGGTTCTCGTCCGCCATACCGGACATCCCCTCCATCCCGCTCATGTCCATGCCCATGTCGGTCATGGTCAGCAACGTGCGCGGGCGGAGCGGCGGGACCGGGGCGATCATGCCCTCGCGCGGGGCCAGTGTCGCGCGCCCCATGCCGGATCGGTCGATCGCCTCGGAAACGAAGCTGTAGGCGCGGTCCTCGGGCGTCACGATCACGTCGAAGGTTTCCGCGACGCCGATCTGGAATTCGTCCACGGTTACCGGCCGGACGTTCTGGCCGTCGGCCTGCACCACCGTCATCGGCAAGTCAGGGATGCGCACGTTGAAGTTGGTTTGCGCCGCAGCATTGACGATGCGCAGCCGAACCCGCTCGCCCGGTCGGAAGAGGCCCGTCCAGTTGTCGTAAGGGCCAAAGCCATTGACGAGGAAGGTGTAGGTCGACCCCGTAACATCCGCAATATCGGCCGGGTCCATGCGCATCTTGCCCCATTCCATCCGATCCTTGAGGCGCATCTCGCGGCCGGCGAGCAGCCCGCTCAGCGTCGGGCGCTGATAGTTGAAATAGGCGCCGCCCATCTGCTTGAGCTTGCGGAAAATTTCCTCGCCCGTCATTTCGCTATGGTCGGAGAGGACGATCACATGCTCGCGGTCGAACGCGATCGGGTCGGCACCGGCCGGATCAATCACGATGGGTCCGTAGAGCCCTGCCTGCTCCTGTTCGCCCGAATGGCTGTGATACCAGTAGGTGCCCGACTGCAAGATCGGGAATTCGTATACGAAGGTCGAACGCGCCTTGATGCCAGGGAAGCTGATGCCGGGCACGCCGTCCATTTGGAACGGCAGAATGAGCCCGTGCCAGTGAATCGAGCTATCCTCGTCGAGATTGTTGGTCACTGCGAGACGGACGTTCTGGCCCTCCTGGAGGCGGACGAGCGGTGCGGGCACGGTGCCGTTGACGCCGATTGCCGGCGTCGTGATCCCGTCCATGACGAGCTTCATCCTGTCGATCGTCAGCGCGATGTTTGTGCCCGACACGGTCGGCAGGGGCCTGGCGATGCCGCGCGACACAGGTTGCGCCCAAGCCGGCAGGTAGGCCGACATGGCCAGCGTGCCGCCAAGCATGGCGGTTCCGCGCATTACGTCGCGCCGGTTTAGATTGCGGCTCATGCCTTTCCTTCGCTCCAGTTCAATGCTTGCGGCCGGCGGCGGGGGGGGGGGGGCCGCCGACCTTATCTTTCATTACGCGCAAATAGGCCCATCCCCTCACGCGAAGTGGAGAATTTTCGATAATCTTTCACGCGCACGCCGGAGCCGCGTCTCCACGGCCTTTCCGCTGATCCCCAGCGCGGCGGCGGTTTCCGCCTGGGACAAGCCCTCCACGGTCCGCAGCAAAAGCGTCTCCTTGAGCGTGGCCGGCAGCTCGGACACCGCGCGCGAAAGCCGCGCAAGCTCTGCGCGATCGAAGGTGATGGCGTCGGCACCCGGCGCCTCGTCCCGCTCACTCTCCATGGTGTCGGGCGGCAGCGAAGAGGCGAACGATAGTATCTGGCGTATGCGCCGCCGCCTGTGCCAGTCGCGGCTCTTGTTGATCGCCACGCGGGTCAGCCACGCAGCGAGCGGCCGATCTCCGTCATACTTTCGCAAGTTCTGAAAGGCGGCCACGAAGCATTCCTGAGTGAGGTCAAGCGCCTCTTCGGCGTCGCCGATATGCGAGCGGATCAGGCGGTAGACCGGTCTTTGGTGCCGCCGCATGATCTCAGCGAACGCAGCCTGACGTCCGGCGAGCGTCAAGGCGGCGAGTTCGCCGTCCGTGCAGGCCGCGAGATCAAGGCTCACCGCGCGTCTGCGGTCAGCGCCTTCACCACCGCGCGGTCAAACGTCCTCGCCTGGTCGGGCCGCAGGATCTGCCGCATCGCGAACATATGGTTCAACGTCTCCTTCTGGAGCTCACCCATCGCGCCGTGCGAACGATCGACGGCGGCCGCGACCTGCGGCCCGTTACCATGTTCGGCCTCGATGGCGGCGGCGAGCCGGGCGTTGTCGGCTCTGAGTTCCAGCTCCAAGGCACGCCTTCGAACGGTGAAGTGAGACTCCAGCATCTGGAGCTTGGTCTGTTGAGCTTCGTCCAGCTCGAGCCCGTCGTGGAGCAAGCTGTGAAGCTCAACGCCCGGGCTTGGCGGGGAGGGGAATAACTCACGTCCAGCCCACACGCCTGCGACCGCCGCCACGAACGCGACGATGGCGATCAGCATCGTCCTCCGGGCGCCGCTCGTCACTGGAACGCGAGTAAGGTCGAAGGCGCTAGCGGCATGGCAGGCCCGAAGGGTGTTAGCGTCGGCACCTGCGCAGTCGTCGCTGCGGACGACAATCCGCCGCCCACCACTCCCAAGGCGACTGCGCCTAGCGCTGCCAGCATGCCGGATCGCAGCGTAACTCCGCCGCCCGCGCGCCGCTCCGCCGCGATCAACCGCATGACATCGCCTTCCAGTTCAGCAAGCCGTGGATGAAGCGGTTGCTCGGCAAGGCGGCGCAACGCGCTGTCTAAATTCATGTCCATGTTCATTCCTCCGCCGTCCTCACATCCATTACGCACGGCCGGTGAACACCCCTCGAGTCCGAAGCGAGCGAATGTCACACACCCCCCGGACGCGGCTGCGCACTCTTCCATTGCGTCCAATCGCTCGCAGCTCGCTAGACAGGCCGGGCACACGCGTCCCGCTGTTCGAATTCCCTGTTTTATGGGAGGTCAAAATCGGTCGGATGACACGCAGACCGGCAATCGATGCGGTTCCGCGGCCTCGCCGTCGCAGAACCCCCGTTCAGAACGATGAGGGCGGCCCAATCGGGCGGCCACGCCTTGATATCAACCCACCCCCAAGGCCGGCCTGAGGCCAGTGAACGGGCTGGGGCGACGGCGCGATGTTTGCTATTTCCGATGACGTTAGCGTTCAAATTGCGCGGGCACGGATGAGCGCGTCACCGAGTCGAGCCTGGTAGCTCGTTGAGGGGACGGCACTTACCCTGCGAAAAGCGCCCGAGCAATCCTTGACGCCCCACATTTCAAATGCCCTGACCGCCGTCTTTTCCTCCAGCTGGAGCTAGAGTTCGGCCTGACGGTGAGGGTCGCGTCGTTCGTCTTTCCCGGCGTTCTGGCGGCATTCGCCGTCGTGCTCAGCCTGGGTTTGTCCCGAAGACTCTGGAAAGCCCGTCCGGTGCCCGCCACCGGATCAGGTACATAAGCCGGACCGCGGAGCCGACTTTAAGCCCGCAGGACAGCGAGAGGGAAACGGCTTAGGATATGGGGGAAAGGGGCAAAAGGGTGCCGCGGACGGCTCCGCGCGCCTGGTAAGCTTCGACTTCCGAGCTGAGACGAGTTCCCGGCGTAAGGTGCTTCCGTCCCGTCTTCACGCGAGCTGCCGAGACTATTCAAACCCGGTTCAGCACGTTCGGCGCACACATCTCTCCAGCCCGATCGGCCACTCGCGGTACGACGAGCGTAGTTGTGGAGAAGGAACATGTTCAAGCTCGCGATCGCCGGATTGGCACTCATCGTAGCCGCACCGGCCCTCGCCGAACCGCCGGCCCATGCCGGCCAATCCAACGGCCATGGGTATCAGAACCAGAGCTACTACAGCCAAGGCTATGGCTATGTTGAACCGCAGGGTCACGGCCGAAGTTACGGCTCTTACCAAGGCCAAGGGCATAGCAGTTACGGTAACGGTTATTCCAATTACGGCAACTATGGCTACGCCTCGAACCGGCACGCCCGTCGGGACTACCGCCGGGAAGTACGTCATGCGCGTCGCGACGCGCGCCGGTACAACGAGCATGGTTACAACCACTAGGATGCACAACGGCGCGGGCCACCGCGCCGTTGTCACTTCTGAAGAGTGACAACGCGTCTGACACGCAAGAGTACGGAGAAGGTCGCGGGCGTGCGGCTTTAGGCAATCTTTGCTCTGACACCCGCAATTAGGAGCCTCCGCGCCACTTCGAGAGCCACGCCGAAAACTAGGTGCGAGACAAAGCCGCGCAGGTGCGTCGAAGCCGCGACCTCCGAAGCGGGGGGACTAAAGCCCAACGCCGGCATCGCCATCTCGTCGGCGACCAGCGACACCGCCGCTCCGTAGGCGGTTCCGAACCCAGCGCTGGTCTCTGGGCGAACCTCCACCGCGGCTCCGTAGAGAGCGCCGAGAAACACCCCAAAGCCGTAATGAACAGCTGCTCCCGCAGGCTCACGATATCCCTCCGGTACCGGTTTCCCTACGGTAGCTTCCGTTACAGCGTCGGCCACCTTGACGGTGTTGGGCTCGTCTCCGACATCCCTATCGCCCGAAGCGGCTTTCCAGGCTTCGTGGAACTCGGACATTACCCACGAGGCCACCAACCCCGCCGCCGCGCCCGTCACAGCGCCTTCGATTACGCGCTCTGTGTTCACATCCATCTCTCCGGCGCCTTGTCTAAAAGCTCATTCTAACCGTCGCTCGCACTGTCATCGGCGCACCGGGCATGATGTTGTTGTCGTTGTAGGCGGACGAGAAATAGTTGCTGTTGAGGAGGTTCTCGACGTTGATTTGCGCCTCGATCTGGGGGGTGAGCTTGAAGAATGCGGCGGCATCGACGCGGGTGAAGGCGGGCAGGATGGCGGTGTTGCTGATGGACGTGAAGCTCCTCGACTGGTGATAGACCCCGACCCCGGCCCCAAGGCGAGGGGTGAGGTCGTAGCGGGTCCACAGCGAAGCCTGCTGTTTGGGAACCAGCGGAACCTCGCGCCCGGCCGGGGCGGCACTCGTCGTTTTGCGAATTGTCGCGTCCTGCAGCGCATAGCCCGCGCTGATCTGCCACTGGGGTGTGATCGCGCCGCTAAGGCCGAGTTCGAGCCCTTTGCTGCGCTGCGCGCCCGTGAGCACCGTCCGTGCGGGGTCATTGGGGTCGGCCGCGCGGGTGTTGGTGCGGTCAAGCTGGTAGATGGCGGCGGTCAGGTTCAGCGTCGGGCGGATATCCCATTTGAGGCCAAGCTCGTAATTGTCGAACCTCTCCGGCTCCAGCGCGGCGCTGGTGACATCGAGCGATGAGAATTGATCCCCCGACTGCGGCAGGAAGGACCGGCTATAGCTGGCGTATATCGAGACAGGTTGCACCGGCTTGAGCACCACGCCCACTCGGGGAGACCAAAGCGTGTCGGTCCGGCGATAGCTCTGCCCGGCAACCAGGTCGTCGACGTTAAGCGTGAAGCGGTCGCGGCGAACGCCGCCGATCAGATCGACATGGTCGCCGATCGAGATCTGGTCCTGCACATAGAAGGCGGCGGCGTCGGCGTTCGTGCGGATTGACCGGTAGCCGGTATTGGGAGTGGTGCGCAGCGTGACCGGCGGCACCGTGATCGGGTCGGCCAACCCGACAAAGACGCGCCGCCCCCCGTTGACGATATCACCACCCCCGAAAAAGCCGTTGATCCGCTGGTTGCGCGTGCGCTGGTCGCTAATTTCGAAGCCAGCGAGCAGCACGTGGCGGACGGGTCCAGTGGTGACCCTCCAAACAAGGTCGTTCTGGTTGAGCAGGTTCTTGCGTGTCGTGGGATCGCTATACGCTTCGAGGCCGACGCTCTGGACGCCGCCGCGCGACGTGACCGGGGTGACCGGAAAGGCGTTCCGATAGAGCTTGTCGTAATCACCATACAGGACCCGACTGGTCAGGGTCAGATTGTCGCTGAAGCGGTGCTCGACGCGCCCATTCAGGACCTTGGCCTCGAAATCGCTGACGTTGAATCCCGGCACACCGAAGAAGGTGTCGCGGGCGCCGGTGAGCGGGCGTGACGGGCTCGTCAGCGAGCCCTGAACGGCCGAGGGGACGCCTCGGTCGATCGTTCGCTTGTCGCTGTTATATTCGAAGCCCAGATCGATCCGAGTCGCACCGCCGAGCGAGAGCGCGACGGTCGGGTTGATCGCAACCCGGCGCCCGTCATAGAAGTCGCGATTGTTTCGGAACTCCTCGTAAACGGCGTTCATCCGGGTGGAGACGGACTCGCTGAGTGGCTGACTGATGTCGGCGTCGACATACCATGCGCCATATGTGTCCGCCGAACCGCTGCCGCTGATGAAGGCGTTGGCGACAGGGCGCTTGGTGACGCGGTTGATTACGCCCCCGCCGCCGCCGCGCCCGAAGATCATCGCGTTGGGACCTTTCAGAACCTCGATCCTCTCTGCATTGTAGAGGCCGCGATAATATTGCACGTCGTCCCGCAAGCCATCGACGAAGAAGTCTGCGGTGCTGCTGTTCCCGCGCAGGATGATCTGATCGCGGTGTCCCTCACCTTGAGAGATTACGGCGCCGGGGACATAGCGTAGTACATCGGCAATAGAGCGCATCGCCTGGTCGTCGATCTGCGTTTCCGTGATGATCGAGACCGCTTGGGGGACATCGTTGAGCTCGGTCGGTGTGCGCGTGGCGGTGCTGGTCGCATCGATCTGATAGCCGTCGCGGACGCCGGTCACGATGATCGTTTGCGAGGTGCTGCCGGGTCCCGGCAGGAACTGGTCTTGAGCCATTGCCGGGACGGTGAGCAGCCCGAAGCCGAGTGCAGTTCCAATACCAAGATTTCTCACCGTTGACCCTTTTGCGAATCTCTCTCACCAACGCAATAGGTGATTTGAGAGTGCGTCGCAATAGCCCTTCGGGGTGGTCGCTGTCAGGCCCGTTGACTTGCTCTCTGAATCACTGACCGGCTGACGCCGGTAGGATCAAGCGGTGGGGCTGAAGCCGTCCTTGTGGGTATGTCGTGTCCGCCGTCAGCACCAATGGCACAGATTTGAGGTTGTGATTTAAGGAGGATCTGGGCTTCGTCGTAGTGACGAAGGAACGAAGATGAAGCCCAGATCCTCCAATGTAAAATCGCCCGCCAAGGCCCCAGCAGAGCGGGTAGTGAAGGACATCCGCCGACAGACCCGGCGCCACTTTTCGGCCGAGGACAAGATCCGCATCGTGCTGGATGGCCTGCGCGGGGAAGACAGCATCGCCGAGCTATGCCGCAAGGAAGGCATTGCCCAGAGCCTGTATTACACCTGGTCGAAGGAGTTCATGGAAGCTGGCAAGCGCCGCCTGGCCGGCGACACCGCCCGTGCCGCGACCACCGGAGAGGTCCAGGACCTGCGCCGCGAAACCCGGGCCCTGAAGGAATGCGTGGCCGATCTGACACTGGAAAACCGTCTGCTCAAAAAAAGCATGATCGCGGATGGGGGCAACGACGAATGAGGTATCCCGCATCCGAGAAGCTCGAGATCATCAGAACCGTCGAGCAGTCGCACCTGTCGGCCAAGCGCACGCTGGACCAACTCGGCATCCCTCGTCGGACATTCTACCGCTGGTATGATCGCTACCTCGAAGGCGGGCCGGAGGCGTTGGAAGATCGGCCATCGGCGCCGAGCCGGGTATGGAACCGCATCCCGGCGGGCATCCACGACCAGATCATCGAGCTGGCGCTGGAACAGTCTGAGCTGAGCCCCCGGGAACTGGCCGTGCGCTTCACCGATGGGCAGCGCTACTTCGTGTCGGAATCCACGGTTTACCGCCTGTTGAAGGCCCGCGACCTGATCACCAGCCCGGCCTATGTCGTGATCAAGGCTGCCGATCAGTTCCACACGAAAACCACGCGGCCGAACGAGATGTGGCAGACCGACTTCACCTACTGTGCGCCTCGTCCCGGATGGTCCGGGGTGCATATGACTGGAATGCAAAGGAGAAAGGAGGAACTGAACGAATGCCTTGCCCTCTGCTGTGAGGGGGCATGAGCCCAAGCGGCGGTGACCTGCCGTCAACTGGCAGGGTGACGTAGCCCGCAGGTAAAGGGGATTGAGGCGAAGCCGTTACGCCGAGATGGTCCCCGAGGCTGTAGCGCTGGAAGGTTGAGGAACACGAACCGGTTAATCCGCATCCGAGGGCTGAAATGTCGCCTTCGCCTACACGGCTTAACAGGCGGAATGCTGATGATGGCGCCGGAGACGTATGTCGGCGACATCCGAATGTGGCCGGAAATGTAGCCCGTCCGCATGGAGCCATGGAGAGAATGCAGCCAGGCCATGGCATCGGCATCGACTTGCGGGACGCAAGGACAAGGACTGCGACCGGCAGCCTCCCCAGCGCGCGAAAGTCCAGCATATGAACGAGGGAAGGCATGATGGAATGCCAAGGGAGTTGGCCCCGATGTCCACCGTGCTGGCGGAGTCCCCGTAGTAGTCCGCGACAGGGAAAGCCTGTCACATGGCGAAGGGGGACAGTTCAATCAGCTTGAAGTGCAAACTACCTGACCAAACGAGGTGAAGACCTTTGATAATCAGCGAAATGCAGCACAAGCTCGCGACGTGGGCCGAGAGCGACCAGAACCGCAAGTTCGATCGCCTTCTC
Source organism: Novosphingobium sp. CECT 9465 (assembly GCF_920987055.1). Classification (NCBI taxonomy): domain Bacteria; kingdom Pseudomonadati; phylum Pseudomonadota; class Alphaproteobacteria; order Sphingomonadales; family Sphingomonadaceae; genus Novosphingobium; species Novosphingobium sp. CECT 9465. Next base: position 34,044 of record NZ_CAKLBX010000003.1, on the reverse strand, counting down.
CGGCTCATTGCCGATCGGGCGTGGCTTGCCGAGGCGGCTCGGATCGTGCTGGCGTCGAGTGGCGCCAATACGCCGGGCATCGACGGAATGGACAAGCGACGGATGCAGGCCGTACTGGCAGAACAGCTGGCCAGTCTGCGAACGGACTTGCTGACGGGGAGTTATCACCCGCAGCCGGTCAGGCGAATCTATATCCCGAAAGCCAATGGCAAGAAACGACCACTTGGTATCCCGACCCTGAAAGACCGCATCGTCCAGCGCGCGATGCTGATGGCCATGGAGCCGATCTGGGAAAGCGACTTCCATCGCCTCTCCTACGGCTTCAGGCCGGAACGCAGCGTGCATCACGCTGTCCGGACCGTGAAGATACAGTTGCAGGATAGTGGTGCCGGAGCGCGGGGCCGCTGGATCATCGAAGGTGATCTGGCGAGCTACTTCGATACGGTCCACCACCGGCTTCTGCTTCGCTGCGTTCGGCGGCGAATCCGGGATGATCGGTTTGTTGATCTGCTCTGGCGATTCCTGAAGGCGGGCCACGTCGACCGTGGCCTGTTCGTCGCCTCAAGCGAAGGTGTACCGCAAGGCGGCGTGCTGTCGCCGCTCCTGTCCAACATCATGCTCCATGAGTTTGATGCGTGGCTGGAGGCGAAATACCTGAGCGACAAGGCGCGAAAGGATCGCTGGGCATGGAACTTCGGCATCCAGCAGGGGCGCCCCATCACGGTTCGCGAGAACCGGCAATGGAAACCTGCTGTCGCCTACTGCCGTTACGCCGATGACTTCGTTGTCATCGTCAAGGGCACCAAGGCACATGCCGAGGCCATCCGCGAGGAATGCCGGGCCTTTCTGGAAGACGACCTGAAGCTGACGTTGAATATGGACAAGAGCCATATCACCCACGTCGACGACGGGTTCGTGTTCCTCGGGCACCGGATTATCCGCAGGCGGGGATCGAGCGGACGCATGTCCGTGGTCTCAACGATACCCAAGGAGAAGGCCAAGACCTTCGCTCGCCGATTGGTCGAGGCTCTCTCCGGCAATCATGAGGTTGCCGCGGTGGACATGATCGACGGTCTGAACCGCCAGCTGGCGGGATGGGCTGCGTTCTACAGGTTCACCGACTTCACGGCGCGCACATTCCGGCGCATCGACACCGTCGTGTTCTGGAAAATGGCGCACTGGTTGGCGCAGAAGTACCGGTCCCGTATCAAGCCTTTGATGCGTAAATGGTACCGCATGCCGGAAACCGGCCAATCGAAGACGTGGCTGGTCTACGGTCGAAGCAATCAGGGCAATGCCGTCGGCAAGGCGCTGCGACGACTGGTCACAAGCCAGAAGATGCAGTTCCGGTGGCGGAATCCGGAGCGAAATCCCTACATCTATCGGGACGAGCTCCGAAACACCGTCACCTCCCGCTATCGTGATGTCGCCATGGCCTTGGACCAAGGTTGAATAGAGAGCCGTATGCGCTGAAAGGTGCACGTACGGTTCGGGGAGGGGAAGCGCTTATGCGCTTCCTACTCCACTCAAGATCATCGGGTGGGGCTGGATGTATCTGTCGACCGTGCTCGACGACTTCTCGCGCTACATCATCGCCTGGAAGCTGTGCACCAACATGCGAGCCGAGGACGTCACCGACACGCTGAACCTCGCCCTGGCGGCTTCTGGTTGCGACAGCGCCACGGTGCTGCACAAACCCCGGCTACTCAGCGATAATGGCCCCAGCTACATCGCGGGTGAGCTGGCGGAATACATCGAGGCCCGGAAGATGAGCCATGTCCGCGGCGCCCCGTGTCATCCCCAAACCCAGGGCAAGATCGAGCGCTGGCACCAGACCCTGAAAAACCGCATCTTGCTGGAAAACTACTTCCTGCCCGGCGACCTCGAAGCCCACATCGAGGCCTTCGTCGAGCACTACAATCACCAGCGATACCACGAGAGCCTGGCCAACGTGACGCCTGCCGACGCCTACTTCGGCAGGGCTCCGGCAATCATCAAACTGCGCGAAAGGATCAAGCGACAGACCATCGAACATCGGCGCTTGCAGCACCGCAAGTTCGCCGCCTAACATCAACCCCCTGACGAGGTCCGCACTCCGCTAATCTACGCCGCGAGTTGTGCCGAATGTTCTGACGACGGACAGTCCTTTGCCGAAATCGGTGGTGCTTTGCTTGGAGCGCAGGACGATGGCACGGCCCTGGACGGGATAATCGCCACCGGGCCTGGCTGGGAACGGTTCAGACCCCTTGTCGCCACGGCCTCCGCGCTGACCAACGTGCTCGCGGCCGACCCGCTCAGCCGTGTGCTGGACGGCTATCACCGTTTCCGCCTCTACGCGCCCAGGATGCTGCGCCTGCTCGACATGCAGGCGGCGCCGATCGCCACGCCTCTTCTGGCGGCCGTTGCGATGCTGCGTAACGGGATCAAGGTCGATCCGCCGGTGGATTTTCTACGTCCCAACTCGAAATGGCATCGTCATCTTCGCGCTGAGCCCAGCGGCGACCACCGGCTTTGGGAAATCGCGGTGCTGTTCCACATCCGCGACGCCTTCCGGTCCGGTGACATATGGTTGGCGGGATCGCGCCGCTATGGCGACCTCAAGCAGCTTCTGGTCCCGCCACAGGCGATAGAGCAGACCGCGCGGCTCGCCGTGCCGCTGCGACCCGGCGAATGGCTGGCCGAGCGCAGGGCTCGACTGGATACACGGCTGAAGGAGTTTGGCCGCGCGGCGCGAACCGGCACGATCCCAGGCGGCATCATCGAGAACGGCAAGCTGCACATCGACAAGCTGAGGGCCGACACGCCCGAAGGGGCCGAGGATCTCGTGCTCGATCTCTATCAACAGCTCCCGCCCGCGAGGATCACCGATCTGTTGCTGGAAGTCGATGAGCGAACCGGATTTTCCGAGGCGTTCACGCATCTGCGCACCGGCGCGCCCTGCAGCGACCGGATCGGCCTGATGAACGTGTTGCTGGCGGAAGGCGTCAATCTCGGTTTGCGCAAGATGGCGGCGGCGACCAACACGCACAGCTTCTGGGAATTGCTGCGGATCGCGCGCTGGCATGTCGAAGGCAGCGCCTATGATCGGGCGCTCGCCATGATCGTGGAGGCCCACGCCGCCCTGCCCATGGCCGCCTTCTGGGGACAAGGGCAATCGGCATCCAGCGACGGGCAGTTCTTCCTTGCTACCGAGCAGGGCGAGGCGATGAATCTGATCAACGCGAAATATGGCAACGTCCCGGGCCTCAAGGGATACAGCCATGTGTCCGATCAATATGCGCCGTTCGCAACCCAGGTGATCCCGGCAACGGTCAGCGAGGCTCCCTATATCCTGGACGGGCTGCTCATGAATGACGCGGGCCGCCGCGTTCGCCAGCATTTTGCCGACACGGGCGGCTTCACCGATCATGTGTTCGCCGCCTGCGCCTTGCTCGGCTACAGGTTCGCCCCCCGTATCCGCGATCTCCCTCAGAAAAGACTCTATGCCTTCACGCCCAACGCGACGCCGGCCAATGTGCGAGCGCTGGTCGGAGGTAAGATCAATGAACCGCTCATCGAGCGCAACTGGCCCGACATCCTGCGCATCATGGCGACGATCGCAGCGGGGATCGTCGCCCCCAGCCAGATTCTTCGCAAGCTCGCCTCTTACCCGCGCCAGAATGAGCTGGCCCTCGCATTGCGAGAGGTGGGCCGCATCGAGCGAACCCTGTTCATGATCGACTGGATTCTTGATGCCGGCCTCCAGCGCCAGGCTCAGATCGGCCTCAACAAGGGTGAGGCCCACCACGCCCTAAAGCGCGCCATCAGCTTCCACCGCCGAGGTGAAATCCGGGATCGATCCGGCGAAGGCCAGCACTATCGCATCGCCGGAATGAACCTGCTCGCCGCCATCATCATATTCTGGAACACCATGAAGCTCGGCGAGGTCGTCAATACCCGGGCCGCCAGCGGTACCCATATCGCGCCTGATCTACTCGCCCACGTCTCGCCGTTGGGATGGGAACACATCAATCTAACCGGGGAATATCGCTGGCCCAAATCCTTAGCGTAGGATTCCGCCCCCTCCCGCAAACGCCCCCTACGATTGAGAAGCGCGGCGGAATCTCTTAGATTGATCGCTGGAGGCTTTGTTCGCGGAGACGCGCACATTGCCTTCTTTTCGTTTTAGGAAGCGCTGCCCTAAGCGACAGAAGCCAGAGCTTTGACAATGCGGCATTCCGCGATGGAGCCGACCATGTATCTTGATCCTATCGGTGCAGACACGCGATGATGGCGGTCACGACGGCGGTGGTTTCCGCGACGTCGCGCACCCTCACTGTGTCGAGGCCGATTTCAGCAGCGGGATAGTCATTCCCACCGGGGAATATCGCATCCCCAATGAACAGCATCCCGTCGAGCGGGACACCGCTCTCGGCACTCAGGCGCTTCAGGCCATAGCCCTTGTCGATCCCTGCTCTGGTCACGTCGATCGATGTCGTGCCACCGAGATTGATCGAGAGCTCCGGCAGCTTCGCGCGCAACGTGGCCTGCAACGCGGTCCTCTTCTTTCGGTCAGGATCCCACGCTTCCTTTTCCTTCAGCGGCGCTGCCTGCCCCAGGCCCGAAAAGGTGATCTGGCTGCCCCGGTCCTCGATCCGTTCGCCCCAGATACGTTCGTCGGCGAGACCGGCATCGGTCAGCGCCTGATCGAAGGCCGTGCGGATCTTCGCCTTCTCCGCGTCGTCGAACAGTTCGGCATAGACCGCGCGCCAAGCGCCATTGATGAACCGATAGAGTTTCGTGCCTGTGGTCGGCATCAACCAGAGACGGTCGAGCGCGACGCCGGCAGGAAGGCGCGAGGCGATCTGCTTTTCGAACTGCGGCCAGTCCCCGCCCGAGATCACCGCCACATCCGTGATGGCGAGCAATCGGGCGAGGATTGCGGCCATATCCTCCGATAACGGCCGCTTGCTCTCGGCAAGCGTGCCGTCGAGGTCGAAGGCGATCAGCCACTTCATGCCGCCTTCCCTGCCGGATCGCGGTAGGCGAGCAGCCTGAGCGCATTGATGACGACGAGCAGCGTCGATCCCTCATGAACCGCCACCGCTGGCCCAATGCCGAGGCCGAGGATGGTAGCAGGCACCAGGAAGGCGACGACACCCAGGCTGACGAAGACGTTCTGCCGGATGATTCCACGGGTATGGCGGCTAAGACCGACTGCGAATGGCAGGTGCGCCAGATCGTCGGCCATCAGCGCCACGTCGGCTGTCTCCAGCGCAACGTCCGACCCCGCCGCGCCCATCGCGATGCCGACCGTGGCGCTTGCCATCGCCGGCGCATCGTTCACGCCGTCGCCCACCATCGCGACCTTGTCTTCGCCGGCGAGCTTCTTGATCGCGGCAACCTTGTCTTCGGGCATGAGGTCGCCCCACGCTTCGTCGATCCCGACTTCGTCGGCGATCGCTTCGGCGACTTTCTGGTGATCGCCGGAGATCATTATCATCCGCGACACGCCCATCTCGTGCAGCCGACGCAACGCGGTCTTGGCAGCTTCGCGAGGCGTGTCCATCAGGCCGATCGCGCCCAGGTCGCGGTCCCCCTTGCGGACCACCATTGTCGTGCGGCCGTTCTCGCGCAGCTTCGCGATTGCGTCCTGCGCGCCCTGCCCCAGCGCCGGAATGCCCTCACTTCCGAACATCTCGGCCTTGCCGATCCACACCGTCTCGCCATCCACGCTCGCGGTGACGCCCCGACCGGTCAGGCTCTTGAGGTCGCCGGCAGTCGGCACGGCACGATCGTTCAGACGTTCGCGGCCGTCCTTGACGATCGCTTGGGCCAGGGGATGGTCGCTCAACGCTTCGACGGCGACAGCCAGCGCCAGCAACTCGCCTTCATCGGCGCCATCGACGGGCACGACATCAGTGATGCGCGGACGACCTTCGGTCAGCGTGCCCGTCTTGTCGAAAGCGATCGCTTTGAGCGACCCGAGGTTTTCGAGCGGTGCACCGCCCTTCACGAGCACGCCGCCCCGCGCTGCACGGGCAACGCCCGACAGGACCGCGCTCGGCGTTGCGATCGCGAGCGCGCACGGGCTTGCCGCCACCAGCACCGCCATCGCGCGATAGAAGCTGTCGCGGAACGGCTCGTCGACGACCACCCATGCGAACAGCAGGAGCACTGACAGGACCAGGACGGCGGGCACGAAGATCCGTTCGAACCGGTCGGTGAAGCGCTGCGTCGGCGACTTCTGCGTCTCCGCTTCGCTCACCATCTTCACGACCTTGGCAAGCGCGCTTTCATTGGAACGGCGTGTCACCTCGATCTCGATCGCGCCGCCGCCGTTGATCGTACCAGCAAAAACCCGGCTTTCCGCGTCGACTGCATCGGGCTTGGCGCGTGCCGCTGCGGCATCTGCGACCGGCACCTTGTCGACCGGGATGCTTTCACCCGTGACCGGGGCCTGGTTGATCGCGCTGGTGCCCTTGATGACGAAGCCGTCGGCAGGCAGGCGCTCGTTCGGGCGGACGATGGCAATGTCCCCGACGACCATCTGCTCGACCGGGATTTCGCTGGTCTGCCCGCCGCGTCGCACGGTCGCGGTTTCGGGCGCGAGCTTCGCCAGCGCCTCGATCGCCTTCTTGGCGCGGCCCATTGCATAATGCTCAAGCGCATGGCCGAGGCTGAACAGGAACAGCAGCAGCGCACCTTCGGCCCATGCGCCCAGCGCAGCGGCGCCGGCCGCAGCGACCAACATCAGCGTGTCGATCTCGAACTTCTTCATCCGGAGGTTGTCGATCGCCTCGCGCAGCGTGAAGAATCCGCCGAAGAAATAGGCTGCGATATAGCAGGCGGTCGGCAGCCATTCGGGCGCGCCAGCGACCAGCCTCTCGATCGCGTAGCCGATCCCCAGCAGCGCGCCACAGGCGAGCGCGAAGATCAGCTCGGTATTGGGGCCGAGAAATTCGGCGTGGCTATGGTCGTGGCCATCGCCGGGGCCGTGCTTCTCTTCGCCCGCGCCGTGGCCCCCGGGGCCGTGGTCGTGGCCGGCATGTTCATCGGCAGCGACCCGCTTGCCCACCCTCACCTTCAGCTTGCGAAGCGCAGCGCGCACCTCCTCTTCGGTGGTTTCGCGGCGATCATATTCGACCCGGACAGACCCGCTGGTGCTGGCGCTTGCCTGGACCACGCCGGGCAAGGCGCACAGCGCATCGCTGACCGTGCGCGCCCGACGTTCGTGGTTGATCCCCGTCACCTGCCAGATCGCATGGCCGTAGCGCTCGGTGATTTCGGCACCTGCGGCGCGCACCATTTCGCGCAACCGTGGCAGCGGCAGCTTGGCGGCATCGAAATGGATGCACAGCGCCGCTGGCGTGTTGCCGTCGAGACAGATCACATGCGCCCGCTCGACACCTTCGCGCTTTGACAGGGTTGATACGAGACGGTCCAGGCAGGCATCGGCCGCGTCAGGAAGGTCCGGCAACAACACTGGAATGTCGAGTTCGAGCTTGTCGTTCATGACGACCTCCTTTCGCTTTTCTTGGTTTCGGCGCGCGCGTCGCGCAGGATTTCGACACCGCCCTTGATGGCGATGATGGCGGTGGCGAAGCCGACCAGCAGGTCCGGCCAATTGGTACCCAACCACAGCACCAGCACGCCGGCGATCAGGATGCCGCCGTTGGAAATGAAGTCGTTGAAGCTGAAGGTGGTTGCGGCCCGGAGATTGACGTCCGGATCCTTGAGGCGCTGGAGCAGCCGCAGGCAGAGGTAATTCACGACGCCGGCGATCGCGGACATGACCATCATGGTAGGTCCGATGGGCTCGCTGCCCTGCACGTAGCGCCGTCCGACATCGATCAAGATGCCGCCCGCGAAGATCAGCAGCATGACGCCCGAAGCGACCGCGGCGCGTGTCTTCCATGTCTGGCCCCGGGTGAGCGCCACAAGGCTCAGCGCATACACAGCCGTATCGGACAGGTTGTCGACGCCGTTGGCGATCAGCGCGCTCGAGTCCGCGAAGAAGCCGGAAACGAAGAAGCCCGCAGCGATCGCCGCGTTCAGCAGCAGGACGATCCACAGTGTGCGGCGCTCCTGCCCGCCATTGTTGTCGTTGCCCGGGATCATCCCATCATCTCCTCAAGTGTCAGCAGGGCCAGGAAGCCGACGAAAAACATCGAGCTGATGAGCGGGGTGTCGGGTTTCTCGTGCGCCTCGACCAGCAACTCCTCCGTGACGAGGTAGAGCAGCGCCATCAGCCCGAAGCTGAGGAAGCCGGCGATCATCACCGGCGACAGCGCGGCGACCGGCACGGCAGCGAGCGCGCCGATCGGCAGCAGCAGGGCCAATGCCGAGACGATCACGATGATGCGCAAGCGCGAGCGATAGGTTTCCGCCAGCTCGTCGGTCAGCGTCAGTCCCAGAAATAACACTTCCAGAGTGAGCGCGATCGTCAGCAGGAGACCTGCCTTCTCGCCCGCCACGAAAGCGAGGCCGAGCACCAGGCCGTCGACCAGAATGTCGATGCCGATCGCGGCGAGTAGCGCCATCGGCCCCTTGAAGCGGGCCTCAAGAGCCTTGAGCCCCAGCATGGTCGCGACGCCCGCCGCCCCGCCGATCAACGTCGCGCTGGGCGATGCCTCATGCTTGACCTGCGGCAGGATTTCGGTCGCTGCCGCCGCGAACACGACGCCGGCAGCGAGATGCTGTAGGCCCGCCACGAGGCCAGGTTTCAACTTGGTGCGGCTCGCGACAATCGCGCCGAGCACGACCGCCAGCACAGGCGCAAGCGTATAGAGCAGTGCCTGCATTTCCTAGGACTCCTCCGGGGTTCGGTGGCAGACGCGGATCTTCCCGCGTCGCGTGAACGCGATCGATCCGCCCGCCACGACAGCCCGCGAATGGTCGCCGCGAAACTCGTCACCGGTTCGCTGCGCGCGCAGGATCTCGGTCCTGCCCTTCGGCAGCCAGGTGACGGCCATTTTCAAGCCGTCATCGATGAAGTCGACATCGGCGCGTGTGCCGTCGTCGCAGTACATGATGCGCTGCGCGATTAGTTTCGACGTCAGATGCTTTTCATGCGCCGGCTCGGTAGGCTGGGTCGGCGCTGGATTACACGCCCCTATAACCGCCCCGGAGACGAGAACGACGCCGAGGCGCGCGATCGCCAGACCGGCCCGATTCAGGCCGCACAAGGTTGTCACATTTGAAATCGACGTGTCAGACATCGGTCTCTTCCGACGAAGCGCCCTGTGGCGTTCGAAGGCAGGGCAGTTCATCGCGTGCCTTCCCGCTCGCAGATCCGGGTACGGCCATCGCCTTCCACGATGGTGAGCTGCGACCCCTTGAAGGTCGCGGTGGCTGTTTCGCCGACATATTGCAGGCCCTGCGCTGGCGCGGTCAGCATCATCGGCGGTCCCCCGTTGGAGCGCCGCAAATCGATCTGCAGGCCGTTGTCCTTGTAATCGACGAACAGCGGTTCCCCGTCGGAACAGCGATATCTATGCCGCCCCATTTCCCCGGTCGCCACGGCGCTGTCGGACGAATGGATCTGCTGCTCCGTTGGCGGGGCTGGCGGCTTTCTTTCCGAGCACGCCGCGAGCCCGACAACGAGGATGACGGCGGGCAGCACCCGCTTACAGTGCATCATCATCGCGCCTTCCTCCTGTAGCGGAAGGGGACGCGCTGACGATTGATAGCCCGGGCAGGCTGACCTACCCGCCAGCGGAGATAGGTTGCGAGGCGATCGTCAGATTCGACCATCAGGGATCGCAGGCGGCGCAACATCATCGCCGCGAACGGCAGGGAGAGCGCCCCGCGCAGCGTGCAGCTATGCGTTAGCCTGGTGCCGCCATCGTCCCCCGCCAGCTCGTACCGCTCTTCGAGCGTGAACAGATAGGGGATGCCGCAGGACCAAGCGAAGGCGTGCGGTTTATCGAATCGATCAATCCGTGCTGGCGTCCGAATTGGCCGGGTGATGCCCTGGATCGCAAAGGTGCATTCTGTGTCGCCGAGCCGGGACGGATCATCGAGAAATACGAGCGGACTCCACGCCCGGCGATGATCCGGATCGGTGAGTGCCGACCAGATGCGCAGTGGCCCGCCGTGAAGCATCGAGCTGGTTATGGTGCGAGGCATATCCCCATCTCCCAGAGATGGGCGGGGCGATCGCGGATCGCCCCGCCCATCCATCAGGCCAAGTTGTTCACGAAGGTCTGACCGTGGTCGTCCCCTTCATGCTCCTCATTGTAGTGCTCGGGTTTCTCGATCACTTTCTGCCCGAACCGGGCATAGAGTGTCGGCAGCACGAACAGCGTAAGAAGCGTCGCCGAGATCAGACCGCCGATGACGACCGTCGCCAAAGGCTTTTGAACCTCTGCGCCGGCGCCTTCGCCCAGCGCCATCGGCACGAAGCCGAGGCTGGCGACTAGCGCGGTCATGATGACGGGTCGCAGACGCTGCATCGCGCCAACATGCGCGGCTTCCTCGCGGCTCATCCCTGATCGGATCAGATCTTGGATCGAGCTGACCATGACGAGGCCGTTGAGGACCGCGATGCCCGAGAGGGCGATGAAGCCCACTGCCGCCGAGATCGAGAAGTCCATGCCCCGCAGGAACAGCAACAGGACGCCGCCCACCAGCGCGAAAGGCACGCCGGTGAACACGATCGCGGCGTCGCGGACCGATCCCAACGCCCCGTAGAGGAGCAGCAGGATCAAGATGAAGCAAGCCGGAATGACCAGCTTCAGCCGTTCGCTTGCCGATTGGAGGTTCTCGAACTGGCCGCCCCATTCGAGATAGGTGCCGGCAGGCAGCCGGAGTTGGCTGCCGATCGCCGCCTGCGCATCCGCCACGACGGATCCGACGTCGCGGCCACGCACGTTGGCTTGCACCACCACGCGCCGCTTGCCGTTCTCGCGGCTGATCTGGTTCGGACCATCGACCACCTTGATCTCGGCGACGCTGGACAGCGGTACATAGCCGCCGCCTGCCACCGGCACCTGCACCTGTTGGAGCAGGCCGATGTCGGCACGCTGCGCCTCCGACAGGCGGATCACCACGGGGAAGCGACGGTCGCCCTCGAAGATCTGGCCCGATGTTCGCCCGCCGATCGTCGCAGTCACGGTGTCCTGCACATCCTGAGCCGTAACGCCCAACCGCGCCATCGCGTCGCGGTTGACGCGAATGTCGAGCATGGGAAGACCGGTCGTCTGCTCCACCTTCACGTCCGCTGCGCCTTGCGTTCTGCGCAGCACCGCCGCGATTTGCTCGGCCGTCCGGTTCATCGTGTTGAAGTCGTCGCCGAACACCTTCACCGCGATGTCACCGCGCACGCCGGCGATCAGCTCGTTGAAGCGCATTTGGATAGGCTGGGTGATCTCATAGGCGTTGCCCGGGATTTTTGCGAGATTTCCCTCGATCCGGCTGACCAGCTCCTCCTTGGCAAGATCGGGATTTGGCCAATCCTTGCGCGGCTTCAGGATGACGAACATGTCGGTGGCGTTGGGCGGCATCGGGTCGGAAGCGAGTTCCGCCGTGCCCGTCTTGGAATAGACGAACGCCACCTCCGGCTGCTTCGACATCATCCGTTCGATCGGCACCTGCATCGCCTGACTTTGCTGGACCGACGTGGCGGGGATGCGCAGCGATTGGATCAGCAGGTCGCCTTCATCGAGCTGTGGCAGGAACACCGAGCCGAGCGTCGTGAAGGCGAGCGCCGCCACGACAAGGCTGCCGACACCCGCGCCGATCGTCAGGGTCGGGCGCTTCATTGCCCGGTCAAGACCGGGCTCGTAGCGCTTCTTCAGCCACGTGATGATGCGGCCGTCCTTCTCCTCAACCTTCTTCGACAGCCAGATCGCGATCATGGCCGGCACGAAGGTGATCGAGAGGATGAAGGCGAAGGCGAGCGCGATGATGACGGTGAGCGCCATCGGCACGAACGTCTTGCCCTCCACGCCGGTCAGCGTGAGCAGCGGCACATAGACAAGGATGATGATCGCCTGCCCGTATACCGAGGGGCGGATCATCTCGCGCGCGGCGGCCGCCACGGTCGCGAGCCGTTCCCTTACGCTCAGCAAGCGACCTTCATGATGCTGTTGCTCGGCAAGCCGTCTCAGCGCGTTCTCCACGATGATGACAGCGCCGTCGACGATCAGACCAAAGTCCAAGGCGCCAAGGCTCATCAGGTTCGCCGAGACGCCGGCACGCAGCATCCCGAAGCCGGTCAGCATCATGGTGATCGGGATGACCAGCGCCGCGATCAGCGCCGCGCGGAAATTGCCGAGCAGCAGGAAGAGCACGACGATGACCAGCACCGCGCCTTCGGACAGGTTTTTCGCGACCGTCTTGATCGTCGAATTGACCAGCTCGGTGCGGTTCAGCACCGGCTGAATTACGACGTCAGGAGGCAGCGAAGCGTTGATCGTCTTCAGTTTCTCAGCGACCGCGGTCGACACGATGCGGCTGTTCTCGCCGATCCGCATGATCGCCGTGCCGACGACGACTTCGGTACCGTTCTCCGATGCCGAACCCATGCGGATCGCCTGACCCGTCTTCACAGTCGCAACTTGTTCGACCGTGATCGGCACGCCGTTACGTGTCGCGATCACGGTCCTGGCCAACTCGCTGGCATTGCGAACGAGCGCATCCGAGCGAACAGCCAGACCTTCGCCATTGCGATTGACGAAGCCACCGCCGACGCTGGTGTTATTGCGCTCCAGCGCATTTCCCAGGTCCGTCAGCGTGATGCCGAGCGAGGCCAGCTTCTGCACGTCGGGCACGACGAGGAACTGCTTGGCGTAACCGCCAATCGAGTCGACACCGGCGAGGCCCGGTGTGGTCTTCAGAAGCGGCGTCACGATCCAGTCCTGCGCGGTGCGCAGGTAGGTCGCCTTGTCCTCTTCGGTCGTCAGTCGCTCGCCCTCTGGCGTGATGTAGCTGCCATCGGGCTGTTGGCCCGGTTCACCGGGCTTGTGCTTGTCGTCCTCGCGATGATCGAGACGAACGGTGTACATGTACACCTCGCCCAGGCCTGTCGCGATCGGACCCATTTCAGGGTTCACGCCGTCGGGCAGATTCTCTTGCACGCCCCGCAGACGCTCGCCCACCTGCTGGCGGGCGAAATAGATGTCCGTCGCGTCCGAAAAGACCGCCGTGATCTGCGCGAAGCCGTTGCGGCTCAACGAGCGCGTATATTCCAGGCCGGGGGTGCCGGCGAGCGCGGTTTCGATTGGAAACGACACCTGCTTCTCGACCAGCTCGGGCGAGAGGGCAGGCGCGCGGACGTTGATCTGGACCTGATTGTTGGTGATGTCCGGCACCGCGTCGATCGGTAGCCGGTAGAGGGAAAAGGCGCCGATGGCGGCGACGATGACGGTGAGGAGCAGGACTAGCCAGCGCTTCTCGACCGCCCAGGTTACGATACGGGCGATCATGGCTTAATCCTCGTGGCTCGCTTCGCCCTTGCCGATCTCGGCCTTGAGCGTGAAACTTCCGGTGGTGGCGATCTGTTCGTTGCCGGTCAGGCCCGACCGGACGATCACCGTGTCGCCCGACGCATCGCCGAGCTGGACCGGGGTCGCCTTGAAGCCGGTGGGCGTGCGCACGAACACGACCGACTTGCCCTCGAAACTCTGGACCGCCGTCGTCGGCACGCGGACCGCCCCGCTCCCGCCGCTGCCCGTGAGCTGCACGGCTGCCGTCACAGGCTCGCCGACCCGCCATTCGCCACCGCGATTGTCGAGGGTGGCGAGCGCAGGCACGAGCCGCGTCTGCGGATCAAGCGCCGGCGACACGAAGGTCACGCGGGCGGTCGCCTGACGGCCTGCCGCCTTCACCAGCACCGTATTGCCGGGACGCACCCGGCCCGCATCCTCGGGCTTGAGATTAAGCGCGATCGACACCTGGCTCAGGTTGGCGATGCGATAGAGTTCGGCATCCGCCGCGACCGTTTGTCCCAGCGTCACGGGGCGCGCAATGATCTGGCCCGAGATCGGCGCGGCAATGCCGAGCCGGTTGAGCCCGCCGCCGCCGACACCCGCCGCCGAAACCATGCTCTGCGCCTGCGTCAGGGCGATCCGCGCCTCCGTCGCCGCTGTGCGGGCGGCGATCAGATCCTGTTCAGGGGAGACTCTCTGCGCGAACAGCCGCTGTTCGCGCGCGAGGTTCGAATTAGCGAGCTGAAGCCGCGCCCGCGCCGCCTCGACCTCGCCCTTGATCTGCGCCGCCTCGCGGCTTTCGATGACCGCAATGGTCTGGCCGCGTCCGACCGATTGGCCGAGGTTACGGGTGAGCGCGACCACGCGTCCCGCAATTGCGGCCGAGACGACCTGCGTTCCCTGTGGGTCGCCCTCGATGATCGCGGGCAGCTCGATCGTCCCGGCCCCGCCGATGATCGGCCGTCCAATCTGCACGCCCGCTGCGGCGATCTGATCGGCGCCCAGCGTGACCACGCCTTCATCGGCATGACCGCCTTCGGCACCGCCCTTTTCCGTGCCTGCCGCTTCGTTACCGGCTGCGGCATTGGCGGTCGCCTCGTTCCCGGCATCCTTGCCGCCACAGGCAGCCAGCAGCAGGGCGAGCGATGCGACGCCCGCGAGATAGAAGTTCTTCATCACTGGTTTCCCCCATTGGGCGCAGGAGCGGTCAATCGCTCCACCTGCGCGCGGGCATTTTGATAGTTGGCGAGCGCGTCGATCGCGGCGACCCGCGTCTCGGCGAGGGTGCGTTCCGCATCGAGCAATTCGAGCTGGCCGAACTTGCCCTCGCGATAGCCAATCCGGGCGATGCGGGCGGCCTCCTGCGCAGCCGCCAGCGCCGGCCCCGACGCCGCGCGTGCGGTCGTCGCGGCATTGGCCGCCTGTGCCTGCGCGTCCGTGATGGCCTGTTCGATGTCGAGCGCGGTCACGCGGCGCTGTGCATCCGCCTGCGTCCGCTGCGCGGTCGCCTGCGCGATCGCCGCGCGACCGTTGTTGAACACCGGGATCGGGATCGACACGGTGAACACCGCCGCCATGTCGTTGGTCGCTTCCAGTCGGCGGATCGCAGGTCCGACGTTCAGGTCAGGGACGCGATTAGCGCGCGCGAGCCGCACGCCGGCCTCGGCGATCGAGAAATCCGCGTTGGCCGCCGCCAGCGCCAGCGTGCCGGTCGTGTCAGCCGGCGCGATCGGCCCATAGACGTTCGCCCCCGGGAGGCGATCGAGCAGCGTGTCATCGAGCGCACCGTCAATCGGTCGCCCGATCCGGCGCGCCAGATTGGCCCGCGCCGCCTCAGCCAAGCGAAGCTGCCGCTCCACATTGGCGTCGGCGTTGATGCGCGCGACATCTGCGCGCTGTTGCTCGAGCGGGGAGGCGCGCCCCGCCTGCACGCGAACGCTCGCAGCCCGCAGCGCGTCGCTGGCGATCCGGGCCTGATCCCGCGCCGTCGCCACCCGGCGATCGGCCGCGACCGCTTCGACATAAAGCTGCGTCACCTGAAGCCGGACATCCGCCGCGATGATCGCGGCCTGGATCTCGGCCCGGGATAATTGCGCATTGGCGACCGCGACGCGGGCGCCGCGCTTGCCGCCTAGCTCGATCGGGATCGCAAAGCCGACCGTGGATTCCGCGCTGCGGACCCCACGATACGGACCCGAGCCGATGACGTTCTCAACCTGGCCCTGGACAACCGGGTTGGGCCGCAGTCCGGCGACCGTGCGGCCCGCGCGGGCCGCATCGATCGCGGCTGTTGCCGCTTCGGCAGCAGGGGCCGAACCGCCCGCTGCACTGACCGCTTGGTCAAGCGTGTAGACCGGCGCGTCCTGCGCAAAAGGCGCGGACGGTCCGACCTGCGCCTGCGCCATAGTGGCGCACGACGCTGCGGCCAGCATGGCCGCGAGGATACGATGCATGAAAATAGGACTCCTGACGATGATCGACAGGGGCGCGCCAACGCGCGCCCAAATCGGACGTCAGGCTTGGGGGGGTCTCAAATGGACCGTGCCGGTGCGGCCATCGAGCGACGCAGAGGCGGAGATAGTCGGCTTGGGCATCGTGAGGACGTGGGTATATTCCATCGTCGTGCGCGCAGGCGCACCAACGTCATGCCCGTGGCAATAATTGTGATGGTGCGGGACGTTCTTGTCCGAATCCGATGGCACTTGATCGATGTCGCCATCGGTATGGATTGTGAACTCGACGCCCGCGATGCTCCCCCCCGCCAGATCGGCGGCGTGAGCCATGCCGGAGAAACTGGTGAGGACCAGCATCAGGCATGTCAGGAGAGGCAAAAAGGCTCGCACTAGCTTGCCTCTATCACGGAAGGGTTTTCATGTCATTGCACTAATTCGAACCAAGGGTCACTGAGCCGGAACCCGAGCGGGATCGGTCGCGCCCGTTCCAGGCGAACCCGACCGCAATGGCGACCGCCATCAGGAGTTGCGCCAGCACCGATTGCCAAGTGGGAAACACGCCGAGCATCGACAGCCGTGGCACGTCCGCGAGCGGTGCGATGTTGATAAGGCCGGCTTCCTGGAGCGCGGCGACGCCTTTACCCGCCAGCACGACGGTCAGGACCGCCATGAGCCAGGAGCTATAGCGGAAGAACTGCGCGATCGGCAGCTTGCGACTGTAGCGAAGCATGGCCCAAGCGATCAGGCTGAGCAGTCCAATCGCCGACCCGGCCCCCGCGAGAAGCATCCCGTTGTCACCTTGCGCCGAAAGCGCGGCATAGAACAGGATCGTCTCGAAGACCTCGCGATAAACTACGACGAACGCCAGCCGAACAGGAACCAGCCCGACCCGCCCGAGAGCGCCCGCGACATCTTCTCGCGAATATAGCGCTGCCACTGATCGGCCTGCGCCTTGCCGTGCATCCAAATCCCGACCGAGAGCAGCACGACCGCGGCGAACAGCGAGCCAAACCCTTCCGTCAGCTCCCGGCTCGCACCGCTGATCCCGATCGCATAGGTGGCGACCGCCCAGGTGATCCCGCGCGATGATCGCGCTGACCCAGCCGCCATGCACGTACCGCAGCGCCTCGCCGCGCTCGGCTTTACGCAGGAACGCGATCATGGCGACAACGATGAGCAGGGCTTCGAGCCCTTCACGCAGCAGGATCGTGAACGCGCCCAGGAACGTGGACGCTTCGGTGGCGGCATCAGGCGCGAGCGCCGCTTCCGCATCGTCGAAAAGGCCGCCCAGTACTGCGACCTTCTCCGCGAGATCATCGGGCGACGCGCCCCGGTCGATCGAGGCGCGGAACTCCCCCATCGCGCCCTCGATTCGACCCATCAGCGTCGCGTCGCGCGCGGTGAGTGTTGGCTCGATCGGCTCGAACCACATCGAGATAGGCCGACAGCGCCAGCTCTTTCGCCATGCGCGCATCGCCGCGCCGCGCAGCCGCCACGCTTTCGGCGAGTTTGGCGCGGGCGACCGCGAGCGAGCCGGGAGCCTGTTGTATCACCTGTTCGGGATGACGACGCAGGAACGCGAGCACTGGGTCAGCCTTGGCGTCGCCGATCGCCGCGCCGAGCGCGGCCGGGTGAGCGCGACCAGGGTTTTCAGGTCCGGAATGCGCCGGCGAAGGGTCGGGTCGGATTTCCAAAGCCGCTCGCCTTCGCGCGCCTGCGCATCCGTGAAGGCGAAGCTCCCGGCTCGGAATGCTAACGCCCAGCGCTGATCGTTGGGCAGATCGGCGAAGCTCTGCATCGCGGTCCCGTCGATGCCTTGCGTCACCACCTGATAGAGCGCGAACACGCTGCGCTGGCGCGCGCGCTCGGCATCGGTGAAAGCAATCGGGGGCGTAGCGAGCTTGGCGGCGTCAGGGCCACGGCCGTTGCCCGTCATCCCGTGGCAGGACGCGCAGGATTGTCGGAACAGGGCATCGCTGGAGACGAGGTTCGGAGCCTTATCGGGCGCGAGCGGCACCGGGTAGGCGCGCAACAGATCGGCCGCGAGCCCGTGCGCCAATGTTGCCACCTGTTCAGTCGGTCCCTTTTCGCGATCACCGCCTGGAGGTGGCAGCCCGCTGGATGAGGGCTTGACGCTCCGGCTTCGCCGGCAGGCCCTGAAGCCGTGTCGAGACCGACGCGGCGAACTCCGTCATCTCGGCATATTCCGACGTGCTCTTGATCCGACCGTTGGCGACGCGCCGCCATAATCGACGGCCATATAGTCGAGCAGCCGCCATGCGGTTTGCACGTCGCCGGGTTCGGCGATTGCCGCAGCAGGGATCAGCAGCGCCGCGAGCGCGGAGAGCAGCCGCAACGAGAGCATTGCCCGGATCAACGCGAGCAGACGCACTACCGCTCTCCCAATTCGCG
Source organism: Novosphingobium sp. CECT 9465 (assembly GCF_920987055.1). Lineage (NCBI taxonomy): Bacteria > Pseudomonadati > Pseudomonadota > Alphaproteobacteria > Sphingomonadales > Sphingomonadaceae > Novosphingobium > Novosphingobium sp. CECT 9465. The sequence continues at coordinate 15,767 of NZ_CAKLBX010000003.1, read as the reverse complement.
CCGAGCGCCAGTGACGATTTCATAAGCGGAGTGGAGGAACAGGAGGGCGATGAGGCCGGCGACGGCGAGGTCCGGCCAGGCGCTTCCTGTCCACGCCACCAGACCGGCCGCGGCGATCACCGCCACGTTGGCGAGCGCGTCGTTGCGGCTGAACAGCCAGATCGCGCGAACATTGGCGTCCCCTTCCCGGAAACGCGCAAGCACCAAGGCGGACACGACATTGATCGCGAGCGCGACAACGCCGATTGTGCCATCAGTTCGGCATCGGGCGCGGTTGCGTTCAGGGCGCGCCAAATCGCGAAACCGATTACGCCCACGCCAAGCGCACCGAGAAACAACCCCTGCGTCAGCGCGACCTTTGCCCTCGCCCGTGCGGACCAGGCAAGCGCGAGAGACCGATAAGGCTGATCGACCCGTCCCGAGAAAATCGAGGGAAATCCGCTTTCAGCGCTTGGCTATCGGCGATGAACCGCCGAACAGCTCGGCGACTCCGAAGCCGAGGTTGAGCACCACGGACGGTCAGCAGCGCACGGCGATAGGCCGGATCGGTTGCGCGCGCGCGGGCTCCCCGTGGCACCCGCAGCTTTCGGTAGAAGCATTCATGCGGCCTTCTTACCACTCCAGTCGCTGTAGAAGCAAGCGAAATGTGCGACACGTTCGCATAAGCAAGGATGGCATGATGAAGCGGTGATGATTGGGCAGTCGCCAGCGAGACCTCGACGAAGGTGACGACGATCCGCTTTTATGAGTCGATCGGGTTGCTCCGATCCGCCCTCGCACGGCGTCGGGTCGCAGAACCTACGATGCCAGTGACATTGAGCGTTTGCACTTCATCCGCAACGGTCGCCGGCTTGGCTTCTCCGTCGACGAGATCCGTTCGTTGATGGGGCGGAGCAGAACCGGACCAGGATGTGGGCCGCCTCAGCTATCGCTGCTCAGCACCTCAAGGATGTGGAGGAGAGACTGGCGCAACTCGCGGTGTTGCGGGATGAGTTGGCAATGCTCAGCCAGAGCTGCACCAAGGCGCGCATGGCGATTGTCGGATCATGAAGGCGATCGGCAAAGGCCACCTCAAGCCGATCAATAATAATCGGCCAGCCTGAGCTCGCGCACATCACCGAGGCCATCGTCAGCTTTACGAGGGTGCCAGCAGGACGGGAGCGCACTTGCCAGAGCTCCCCACGCGTATAGTTCGCATCGATCGAATGGCCGTTCACCGCCACGATCCGGTCGCCGACGCCCAGCCAGCCTTTTCCGCGGGACTGTTCGCCGCCACATGAAACAACGGTGAGCGCCGTGGTGAGGCTGCGAGGCCAAGGCGCTACGGTCCTTCAGCATCGGCAGGCGACGACGAGGACCGAGTGGCCGGAGCCACACGAATCCGGCGGTCACGTCGAACACCACGTCGAATTGAGCGATCAGCGGTAGGCCGACATTGCCAACCGTGCTGGTGGAGAGCCAAGCTCTCATCCGAGTGTGGGGACGTTCGAGACGCCAAGCCTTCGAGTTGATGTTCTGGATCGTGAAAGCATCGTTGATACGCACACATCGACGCCGCGATCGCCGCGGTCGAGACGAGCTTCCCGTTCAACAGCCTTGATCGCGGGCATAGGCCGACGAGAGCATCAGCGCGGCCGAGCTGCCAAGATCGATCATCAAGGGCACGGGAGGCAAACCCGAGACGGAAGCTCGAATGAACAGCTCCTGCTTGGCACCGCGCCCGAGCGCGACAGCGCGCCAGTCGGGACCGGCGAGAAACGTGCCTGACTTGACGACCGCCATACGCCTTTTCGCGAAATCGAGCGCGATGCAGCTACCCGTGAACATATCGGCACCGAGGAGGATATCGATCGGTCGTCCGAAGGCCGCCGACACTGAACTCAGATCACCAACGACGGCAAAGGGTAAGCGACGGGTTCGCGGGCGAAGCTGTACGTCGATGTCGCGGACCAGCAGCACCCGGGCCTTGGCGCTCAGCCCGCTAATCATGCGCGTCACCATCGTTCAAGCCGAGCTTCGCCGCGAGCGCCGTGCATGATCGACGCGCGCTGCCACTGTCGAGCACCGCCCGCACACGGCACTCCGCGCACTTGTGCCGAAACAAGGAGGGTATCACCCGTGCGACTTCCAGCGGCTCCCATTCGAGGTGAGCCGCACCGAAGTTCCACGCCGCAGACCGGGAAGTCTGTCGCGCGAGCGTTGGAGAACCGAGCACCAAGCCGGTTCCACAGGCCACCAGCCGCGCCACTAATGAGCGTCGAGACATACCGATTGCTTCAACACGGGCCGTCAAAAAGCCACCTCCAGCCCCCCGTCCGCAGGAGAGCAAATTGCGGTTACATGCTCCAGCCACTGGAGGAGCAAGTGCTTTTGGTGCGCCCGAAAATCCCAGAAGCGCTTGGAGAACTTTAGATGAAGGATGGTGCAGACCGCTTAGATGCCTTCCCGATAACGAACGGTTCCGGGGACGCTGGGCCGATCGGGACGCGAACGGTGTAAACGCTCGCGCTAAGTGGCGGCATTCTGATCGCGCTATTTGTCGGCGAGCGTCGCTACGCGGCTACCGGCTTGGTCTCGGCCGACTCGCACATAGGCGTAGAGTTTTGGCTTGGAGATGCCGAGCATCGAGCAAATCTTGGCGATCGGCATCGTGTTCTCGTGGTAGAGCCTGACGGGCAGGTCGCGCTTGTCCTTGCCGAGTGCGGCCGGCCGGCCACCCTTCTTGCCGCGAGCGCGGGCTGCGGTGAGACCGGCCTGGGTCCGCTCGCGGATCAGGTTGCGCTCGAACTCCGCCAATGCCCCGAACAGGTGGAAGGTAAGCTTGCCCGACGTGGTGGTCGTGTCGATCGCCTCGTGCAGGCTCAGCAGCCCGACCTTTTCCTCGTCGAGGTAGGTCATCCATCCGATCAGATCACGGAGCGAGCGGCCGAGCCTGTCGAGGCGCCAGACCACCAGTGTGTCGCCGGCGCGAAGCAGCTCCTTCACCTTTTCCAATCCAGGGCGAGCGGCAGTCGCCCCGGAGGCCTTGTCGGTGATGACCTTCTGCAGCCGGCAGCCTTCAGCGCATCACGCTGGAGGTCCAGGTTCTGCTCGGCGGTCGATACGCGGGCGTAACCGATTTTCATGCGTAGGGCCGGTGGCGCCCCGATCGGGCGCGGTTTGGGAAGAAAGTCGTCATCGGCAGGTCTATGTTGCCCTAGTTTTCTTTACCGGGTAGATTTACGTCGAACAGGCCGGTTTGGCAACGCGAGCGGACTCGCATGGCGATGGGCAGCAAATCTCCGTTTTCCTTACCTGCGACACGGACCGTCGGCGGTGACGCATCCGGCGCTTGTCCCGCCGCTGGCGATCGAGCGCTACCGCGTCCTTGAACCGCACCTCGCCGATGGCATCCCGCTCGCGGACCTCGCCGCACCGGCACGCTGAGCGAGCGGACGTTGCAGCGCTGGCTCGGGCGCTACCGTGCCGAAGGACTTGCCGGTCTCGCGCGTCTGCCGCGCAACGATCGGGGCAGGCTGCACCTGCCGGAACATCTGGTCGAACTGACCCGCACTCTCGCCACCAAGCGCCCGCGACCCCCGGTCGCCGCCATTCACCGAAAGGTGCAGGAACTCGCCATCGCGCATGGACACCGAACCCCCAGCTATGCGGCCGTCGCGCGTGTCGTCAGGGCGATACCGGCAAGCCAGATCGCCGCAGCCTCCGATCCGGCCGTCTACCGCGACCAGCACGAGCTAGTGCATCGGCGCGAAGCCGCGACCTCGAACGAGATGTGGCAGGCCGATCATACCGTTCTCGACATTCTCGTGCTCGATGATGCCGGAACCCCGGTGCGTCCTTGGCTGACCGTCATCGTTGACGATCACAGCCGAGCCATCGCCGGTTACTTCCTCAGCCTCGATGCCCCAGTGCCCTCAACACGGCGCTCGCCTTGCGGCAGGCGATCTGGCGCAAGCCCAATCCCGAATGGATCGTCAGCGGCATTCCCGAACAGCTTTACGTCGACAACGGCTCGGATTTCATCTCCGAGCATATCGAGCAGGCGTGCATCGCCCTCAAATCCGCCTCATCCATTCGCTGCCGGGGCGTCCTCGCGGGCGCGGCAAGATCGAGCGGCTGTTCCGCACCATCAACGACATGTTCCTGCCCGACCTGCCCGGCCACCTGATCGCGGGCAAGCCGCTGTCGGCGCCAGTGCTCACGCTCGACGAGCTGCGCGCCCGCTTCGAGGCGTTCGTGTGCGGCGTCTATCATCGTCGCCCGCATGGCAGCACCGGCGAACCGCCGATCACGCGCTGGCAGAAGGGCGGGTTCCTGCCCGCAATGCCCGACAGCCTTGAACAGCTCGACATGCTGTTCGTGCACGTGCCCAAGCCCCGTAAAGTGCTGCGCGACGGCATCCGTCTGATGGGCAGGCGCTATGTCGAACCCACGCTCGCGGCCTTCGTCGGCGAGCAGGTCGAGGCGGTCTATGACCCCCGCGACCTGACCGAGATCCACGTCTACCACCAGGGCCGGTTCGTCTGCCGTGCGCTCAGCTCCGAGCACGCTGGGCACCCGTCGTTGCGCGCGATCCAGCGCGCCCGGCGCGGCGCGAAGGAGCGCGACAAGCAGGGTGCCTGCCCCCACGGAGACCTTCGATGGCGACCAAGAGGATACGGCTTCCCGGCCCACCACCTACCGAGGGCTCCGGCTCTACGCCGCTGACGATTGAGTTCCTGGTCGAGCAGCCGTTCCTGGCGACCCGCGAACATGCCCGGTTCGTCGAGTTTGCCGAAGCCTGCGCGCACTACCGCTATATCGGCGTGTGTCATGGCCGGCCGGGCGTCGGAAAGACGCGATCGGCGCGCGAGTTTTCCAGCTTCCCCGACCTGGGGGAATATGCCGCGCTCCGTCCCATTGCCGCGCTCCTTGGCGAAAAGGTCGCTCGCTGCCGCGCCGTCTTCTACACCGTGTCGGTCAGCAACACGCCCAAGACGATCGACGCGGTGTTGGGCCTCAACCTCATTAAGCTGGGCTATGCCCGGCTGACGGTCCGGGGCGGCTCGCAGGACGAAATCACCCATGACGCCGCCCGCATCGCCTGCCCCTCGTCATCGTCGACGAGGCCGACCGCCTGACCATAAAGTCGCTCGAACATCTCGCGACATGGCCGATCGCCACGGCTTCGGGCTGATCCTGATGGGTATGCCGGGCTTGGAGAAGCGCCTCGCCCGCTATGCCCAGCTCTACTCGCGGATCGGCTTCGTCCACGAGTTCAAACCGCTTACCGAGACCGAAATGCGGCTGCTGCTCGCGACCCACGCCGGCGATTTCGGGATCAGCTTCGACCCGGCCCAACTCGACGCGATCGAAGCGCAGGCAGCCGTGATCCGCATCACGCGCGGCAACTTCCGGCTCATGGAGCGCCTGTTCGCGCAGATGCGGCGGATCATGACCCTCAACCGCGTCGAGGAGGTCACCGCTGACATCGTTCAGGCCGCGCGCGATTGCCTCGTCATCGGACCCGGCAACTGACAAATAGCGCGATCAGAACGCCGCCATTTAGCGCGAGCGTTTACCAGGATAAGATCCATACGGTTCCGGAACCACTTTCTTGTTTCCTCTTCGAAATTGGACTGTGCTGATGAGTTTGAGCGATGGTGGCTTCGCTCATACACTACGCGCTACCAGGCCCCTGCCCGTTTCTTAGGCTTAACGTTGTAGCTCAAGACCCCGGGGGCTCAGCCTCCCTTCTCCGGTTCTTGCCGCTGCGCAAATCCCTCGATCTACCTGCCGCCGTCGTGTGGTCGCACGGCATCATCCAAAGACCTATTTAGGCCGTCATGACTAGCCAATCTTCGCCATAAGGCGCCCCGCCGCCCCCTGCTCTGCCGCGAGATTGCGATTATAAGCGAGCGGCATCCGCGGCGACTTCCACCGCAGCGCGTCCATGATGCCGGCCAAATCCTCCCCGCTGGCGAACAGGTCCTGATTGAGCCCGATCCGCGTCGAGTGCGCACTGATCCCCTTCAGCAACCGCGCCAGATCGTCCGCCGTCAAATCGGGCAGCGGCGCCACGGTCGAACGCGCCGGCCGATGATCGACCGAAGATTGGTCCGATAGCCCGGGTGCAGCGCCACGGTGCCGATGTCATATTCGACGCGCGCCTTCACCCCGCCGGCTTGGACAGCGTCTTGCGCAGATCCCACGTCTCCCGGCCCGAGATGCTGTATCGGCCGACCGCGCACGGCTGCCCGCGCCTTGTAGCGCCGCACCTGCACCCGCCGGAACAGCGGCCCTGTCGTGATCCCCGCCGCTTCGGTCCACGCCGCGATCGCCGCGACGGTGCGCGGGCTGAGGTAGGCGGTCGCCCCCCTCCCCGTCGTCTTGATCGCCCTTATGACGCAGAAATCTGCAGCAGCCGCGCTTCGGATCGATCGCCTCCTCAATATGCTCAATGGCGACCGCCACCAGTTCGGAGGCGCGCAGCCCGGTGTCATAAGCGGCCGATAGCAGCGCCCGATCACGCAGCCCCGGCAGATCCTCGCCACAACTCTCGAGCAGCGCGCGGATGTTGAGCCCCCGCGCCTTGTCGCGCTCGACGTCGCGCACCGGGCCCTTGAACCGCAGCGGCCGCGCCTGCTTCTGCGCAGCCCCTTCTCGCGGCGCACCGTCTGGAGCCGCAGCTTCACCAGCGGCGCCGGCGTCGGATCCTTGAGCTCGAGCAGCTGGTGGATCTTGGCGATCGACGCCTTGTAGCGGGATAGCGAGGCCGGCCGGCTCCCCTTCCCGGCCCGCGCGTCGAGATAATCGGCCACGGTCTCGGCCGTCGCCGGCAGCGCGATCCGGTTGGTGCGCCCGACACCACGCGTCGAACGCTTCGACGTCGGATTTGAGCGCGCGGATGCTGTGGGGCGACGAGGCGCCCTGATAGGCGGCGATCAGCGCCTCGTTGACGGTGATGCGCTCGCCGGCGCGCATCTGCACGATCGTCCAAGCAATGTCGGCCGAAGCCCCGACGACCGGCAGGGTCGCCTCAGGCGCCGCCACAACGGTTTTCTGCCCTTCCTGGGCGGTTTCGATAGCCATGACACGCCTAGCTGCTCGGCGGCGCTTGTACCGCACGTTATAAAGGGGTGTCAAATCTGCTTATGTGATAACTGTATTATCGCAATAAGCGTTTTCTCGATCTAGCACCATGGAGTGCCGTCAGCAGTCGACCAATCATTGTCATTCAAAGCCGGTTTCCGACTTCCAAATGCGGACATGTTTTCCCGCTTGCTTCCGGGTCGCCCAATGTCAGAAAAGTCGGACGTTTGGGACTGTCCGGATTTACTCGCCAAGATGGAGAAGCGGTCTTTGATCTTGGCCCTGATCCGCTCATGCCAGTGCTACGTCCCAGCAAGGGAATGAGCGATCATTCGCGAAGGCGTTTGCCGAACCCGATCTTCGAGGACTTTCGGTTCCCTGGCCGAGGCCACGTCACGACTTCGCCGGCCCGGTCGGGAATCGCGTTCTACATCTCGATCCAGAGATGATCGATCTGGATCGGAGACAGGCCGGCGAGTCGTTGATGATGGGATCGCAGGAACGCCAGGCGCTGCGCTGCATCGTGGCCTAGCAGCGCCAACTTATCCGTGACCGACCAGTTTTCCACTGTGTCGCCTACGATCGCATCAACCCAGCTATCGAGCTGCTGTTTCCAATGCGGGATGTCGTTGACCTGGACATAGCCGATCATCGCGGCACGGCGATGGCTGCCACCGTGGTGCCCAGCCTTAAAGCGCTGAATCCCACCCGTCGAACTGAACCGGCTGATCAGGTACTCGCGTTCGTCGCGATCCGCCGCTGCGGGCGTGGGCAGGCGCTTGCATTCGATCGGGAGCAAGGTGCGATACTCGGTGTATTCGCGCCCTTCGATCCAGATGATGGCTCCGCTCGGGGCGACGGCAAGGTCGATCGCGCGGCGGCCATCAGCTTCATCAGGCTCCTCGCGCTTGAACTGGATGAAATCCCAGCCTGGCGCGTGGCGAGAGAGACTATTCAGCCGCGAGCAGAGCTGCGCCGTCAGCTTGGTCTCGCCGGTCGCCGCTTCGCGCGCCGGATCATCGCGCCAGCCCGCCAGCGCACCGCCGATGAAACCGACCAGCGCCGACAGCCATTCTCCGGGCTGATGGATACCGACACTCAGCGCTCCCGCCGGTCTACCGCGTTCGCCTTCGTCCGCCAGCACCTCAGAAGCCCTGCGCTCTGAGGTCGGCGAGCACGTCGTCGGCGTCCCGAAGCGCGATGGGGGCGTCCAAAAACGATGGCGATCGGGCTTCAACAAGAACACGAAGCCGTCGTCGTACAACCGGGTAATCCGCGTGATCGTCAGGCTGGTGCCCCGGCGCTCTTGGAGCAGCGCATCGAGCTTCTGGCGCAGTCCATCCGCGCCGGTCCAATCCACCTCGCCATCACCGAAGACATAGGCCTTGCAGATCGCCCCAGGCCAGCGCTGACCCGGCAGCGCCTTCAGGGCGGTACGCGGATAAACCGCATTGATCTGCCGGGCGAAAACGTCGTCGAATTCGGCAAGGGCTTCGCCCGGCGCGGGCCGCATGACGGCGGCGCCGGTGCCGAGGCGGATGAATTCGCGCTGGTGTTCGACCACATCCGCCGCAACGATCCGCTCGTTCTCGCTGAGGTCGAGGTCATGATCCTCGGGATAGGGCACGGCCAGAACGTCGGCGCTCAGAATGGCGGTGGCGCGCTGCGTGAAGAGCCGAGCGCTGATCCCCGCCACGTAGGCACGCAGAACCGTCGCTTCTCGGAAGAGCCAATCGTTGATCGCGCTCAGCGCACCGAGTTGCTCCGCCGGGGCCGCCAAGCCGACGATCTCGTGCTTGTAGGCGAGGTAGTGGCCGTTCCACACGCCATGGTGCAGATCCTCGTGCTCCTTGATGAGCAGCAAAGGCGGCGTGAAACGCCGCGCGGTCTTGGTGTCCTTGATCGGCTTGTCGGGCACGACGTCGAGAAAGCGCGTATCGAGCCCATCACGCGACAGGTTGCTGGTCGGAAGCAGCGGCTTGCCGACGAGGTGCTCCGCTGGGCGCGAGATGCCCTTCCGGCCGGCGATATAGCCTTCGCCGAAATCCCACTGATGCTTCTGCGCGAAATCCCGCAGAGTCGGATAATCGCGCAAGCGCTGGATCAGGTCGTGGACGCGGCTTCCGCCGAGCAGGTTCGCCCGCCAGATGTCGCGAGACTTCTCCGCGATCGCGTTGCCGAACCAGTGCAGGTCATAATAGTCGATGTCGAAGCCCTGCTCGGCCGTCGCCCGGCCGTTGCGGCGAAACACGGCATGAAGGAGGCGGCTGTCGGCGGTCGGCTGCACCGCCTCGGCAATGACCACGACGACCTTCGGGTCGGCCTCGCCCTTCTTGAAGAGGCCCCGAACCGAGACGAAGTCCAGAACCTCACGGACCGACCAGCGGCTGAAGAAGGACTGACGGAACGTGAGAGCGTGCTGGTTGTAGAGAAAGCCCGCGGGCTCGACCATCGCGAGCACGCCGCCCGGCGAAAGCAGCTCCATCGCCTCGCTGAGAAAGAGATAGGCGAGCTGGTTGTCGGCGAGCGCCCCATGCGCCTTGGTATAGGCGGCATAGCTTCGCCTCGCGCCGTCCGTCGTGAGAGCGGATTCGAACGGCGGATTGCCTACGACGACCGCGACCGGCGCCTGGACCAGGCCGCGCTCTTTGGCCTCGAAGAAGCAGCTCCAGTGGAGCGTGTTGTCGGCGAGCCGCGGAAACAGCTTGACGCTGGAGCGGATCTCTTCGGGCTGGAGAGCGTCGCACAGGCTCAGGCACAGGCTGAACGCGGCCAGTTCGACCGCCCCCTCTTCGAGATCGACACCCATGCACGCGCTGGAGCAGCGGACGCAGATCGTCGACATCCGGACGCGCCCAGCCGTTGCGCCAGCGCCAGTGCAGCACCAGCCGCTTGTATGCCTCGACCAGGAAGACGCCCGATCCGCAGGCCGGATCGAGGATGACCCGTCCCCGGCCATGAGCCGGTCGATACGGTCCCAGCTCAGCGTCTCTTCCAGCATTAGCCGAACCAACGCCGGCGGCGTGTAGATCGAGCTGGCCGCGTCTTTCACGAAGAGCTGGTAGATGTTGCTGATAAGCTCCACCGGCAGGTCGCGGAAGGAGTAGAGGCGCCAGAGGCTGAACTGCCCCGTCGAATCCTCGAAGCCCTCGACCAACCGCGCGTAGCTGCGAGTTCGGTGCTGTCGGCCAGCGCTGCGCGCTCTGCATCCTTCAGGCGGAACACATGTCCGTTGAACCGCTCTTCGAGCGCTTCGAGCAATGTTATCAACGCCGGACCATTGCCCAGAACCTCGAAAAAGTGGGTGGCGCCAGGCAAGGCGCGAGCGAAGTCGTCCGGCAGAAGGACCGACCGTTCCTCGAGATAGGCGATGAGCAGTGAGAGGATCAGTAATCGCCGCTGCAGCCCGCCATCGAGCAACCTACGCTCGCCCATCTGCCTAGCGAGCTCGCGGACTTCTTCGACCAGTTTACGATGGGCCGATTTCTGAGCCGAAAGCATCAGGCGGCAGGCATCGGGTCGTCCCAGATGGCGCCATTGCGGATGCGAGCGGCATCCCACCATACGTCCTGCACCGCGATCTCCGCGCCGATCGCCAGCGTGCGGATCGGCCGGCAGATTGGCGTGTCGTCGGGACCGACGAAATCGGGCGCATGCGCGCAGCGGAAGAGCTGAATCTGCCCCGGACCGGCGCGGTAGACGATCGGGACGCCGCTCCAGCTCCACAGCCGCTTGTGCAGCTCAGCGAAAGCCGATCGTCGGCATGCGCGGCAGCATCGAAAACGAAGGCCTGCGCGACCGATGCGCGACCATGCCGGCCAGCTTCGAAAAATACCGCGCGCGCGCCGTAGCTCGCGGCCTTCTCGATGAAGGCGACTTCCTCGGGGGGCCGCCCCGCCGGAACATAGCATCGACAGCGACCAGGCCATCGACGGCGGGCAGATCGCCCCCGCGCCCGATCGCGAAAAAGCCATTCAGCGCCTTCGAATGCAGCGCCGGGTGTGTGGAGCGTCACATCCCCTCCTCGGACCGAGGCGGATGGAAGGGCGAACGGCACCACGATCATTTCTGCCGCTTCTTCTTCGAGCGCGCGAAGCCCTCCTTCAGCAGATCGGTCATCGTGATCCCTTGGGAGACCGCGAAGCCTTGAACTCTTTCTTGAAGTCGGGACTCACCTTGAAATTGAGCGACTTGTTTCTCGCCGTCGCCCCCATGATTCCTCGTCGCCGGATGGGTTCGACTGCTGGCCAAGATACGCCCTCCACTGCGGCCATGTTCCCTCTCGGCTGCTTCGGTTTGGGCAGAAATACAGAATTTCCGCCTTTCTGGCAATCCGGAAAGAGGAATTCCTGAAATCTGGAAAGACAGAAATAAAGAAATCTGGATCGACTCCTCGACTCACGCTGGCTCAGGCGGATTGATGGAAACGGCTAAAAACCGTTGTCATAACGAAGAACACAATAGGAAACATTTGGTCAACCTGCGGCTTTGTGGCGCCGAATAAAAAAACCGACCCTATTCGTCCAGACTGGCTCCGGTCGACCAACGCTCGTCGCTCGGTTTCAGGAAATACCCTTCCTCGCAACAGGCCGGCGCCAGGGCGTGAGCGGCGCCTGTTCGTCAAGCCATTCGCCGATCGCGAACGGATCATCAGGAGAGGCATGTCCCTGCTCGCGCGGCCGACGATCGCGTTCGCGGCGGTGCGAATGCCAGCGCAGTACATGCGTCAGGCCCATCAGCGATACGGCGTTGATCCGTGAGGCGATTTGGCGGCTGCTTACGACCAGTTTAAGGCGCTCGCTGTTGCCGGTTGGAAGGACAGGCACTGCCAAGAGCGGTCGCCCGCTGATGGCATGCCTGTCCGGTGACGAACGATGGAAAAAAGGGCGCGATCCAGAATATGGGCACCGGGCGGTCGCTTTTTTTGATTTGGGATGCCTATAAAGGAACAAGCCCTTCCAAAACGGCTTCCAAAAAAATCCGGCAAACTTGACGCGCCACTAGGGATCGTCCGTGAGCGAGGCAGCCAAATAGACACTTGCTTCAAATTTTGCTTCGAGCGTACGAATTTTGTACTCGATGTCGGAATTTTCCGACTGATGTCGCGCACCGGCTTTCGCCTCTGCAATCCATGAACGTAGTTTGACGATACGCTGCTCAGCGCTCGCAACCCGGTTGCGGTAGTCTAGCAATTTTGCAGCGGCCTCGGCTCTGCGCTCCTCACGGGAATGTGTGGTCGCAATCTTCTCTTGCCGCTGTGCCCATTCCTGTGACGGCGGACTCAGCTGCCTTTCCAGAAAACCTTCCGCTTTTGCCAGTCTTTCTTATTGGAGTGTATGCTGTCCGATATTCTGGATTGCGTGGATTCCAAACGAGAAATTGATGTCCTCCCACCGGCTGATATGCCCATTCAGGCGGTCTACCATCTCGTGATAATTATTGCTTCCGCTGCATGTGATCGAACAGCAAAACAGCCCAACTGCTTTGCCCAAATTCATACGTGAACTCCAAAAGTGTGGCAGCCGTGAGGCTAAGTCGTGCCTGTGCTGCTGGATAGTGCAATGCTAGAGAGAAGGCGACGAGTCAGTCGGGTCCTTGCAGCTGTGGCGGTAGTGTCCCGCTTGCAAGGCCGCTCAATAAGCGTATGCTACGGGGGCTTCGAACCAACTGCAAATTCATAGCCTTTGCTACGAATTATCTTGTCGGTCGCGGCAGGGAATCTCGCGGATTGGCCGCGCGATACCTTTTAAATGGAGATTTTACATGGTTGCGAAAAGCGCGATTCTCGTCGATTTCGACAACGTTTTCATCACCCTTTGGGATCTCGATCGCGACGCTGCATTACGGTTCGCTTCCGAGCCCGCCGACTGGCTTCAGGTCCTCGCTAACACGCACCTGTCGGGCGATTCCCGGCGCTGGCTGGTGGCGCGCTGCTACCTCAATCCGCCGGTTACTTGCGCGCGGTAGGCGAGACCAACGACCGCCTGTACTCTCCGTTTTCGCCCGGGACTCGTACGTGCGGGGTTCGAAGTTATCGACTGCCCCGTAGTGGCGCGGGGGGCAAGAACGCGGCCGACATTCGCATTGTCATCGACGCGCTCGATCTTCTCGGCCACGTACTCGTTTCGACGAGTTTGTGCTCGCCTCCGGGACTCCGACTTTACCCCGTTGCTCCAGCGCCTGCGTGCCGAGGACCGCCGGATTACGATCATATCGCCGGGATACCTCTCATCCGCTTACACTGCTCTGGCAGATAGCATTGTCGGGTACGACGCTATTCGTGCCCTCGTCGCGGCAGACACGGAGAATCCACCGAGGAGGACCCGCCCGCCCGCTCTGAAGTTGCTGCAGATGGCGACAAGAATGCCGAGGCCCGAGACTGCATTCGCCGATTTTGTGCGAAAGAGGTATGAGGGGGCCAGCGCCCCGCTCAACCTTGCTGCCCTCGCGCTGGAGGCGGCCCGGGCGCTTCCCGGTGCCAAGCGTTCTCGCTGGTACGAGCACGTAGCTTTTTAGCGGCCGTCGCCGCCTAGGGCTACCGCATGTCCGCTTCTCGCAACACCACTGTGGATGAGGACAGGCACCAGCCTCCGCCGGCGCCACGGCCGGTGAAGCCGCTCAGCAACCGAAGCCCGTCGAACTCCTCTCAAAACGCCCTTGATCTGCCGCGAGTTAAGCAAGAGCATTGGCCGAGGCTATTCGAGCCCTGTCGACCTTCGCCGCGTCCAACGAGTTCAACCTAACGGAAGCGACGCGCTGGGCCGCGATGCGCTTGCCCGCGATGGTGTGTCCGTCCTCCGCTCGCCACGATCGGATACGTGGCGCGAGGCTGTCAGTTCGGAGGGGCCCGTCTAGACGCGGAGGTTCCACCGAGTGCGCAGGAGATCGCAAGGGCGTTCCTGGACGCAGTGATCGAGCGAGCGGGAGCTGTCGGCGTGGCGCTTGATACAAGAGCAGAACAAGAGATCGCCAGTTGGCTCGGGTTGACACTTCCGCCAGCAGGGTAAGGCGAACAGTGACCATTGAATACTGTCGTCGCTCCTCCGAGCCATCTCGGCGGAGCCAGTCAAGATCCACTATAGCCAAGAAGGCTCGGAAATGATTCTCCGACGCGGTAGGATGGACCCTATGGGCGAGAGCCAGCCTGCACACGGCCAGGTCCCGTTTATAGGTACGAGAGTGAACATGGAATAATGGACGGCTGCTCTTGCTAAGAGCGGCCGTTCATCGCGCGCAGTCGGAACGGCAGGAATGTCCCAAACTCAGTCATTCCAGCTTGCGAGACAGGCGACCAACCGCTCCTGCTTCGGCCGCTAAATTACGATTATAGGCGAGCGGCATGCGGGGACTTTTCCAGCGCAGCGCGTCCATGATCCCGGCCAAATCTTCGCCCGCGACGAACAGGTCCTGATTAAGACCCACCCGCGTCGAATGAGCGCTTATTCCCTTCAGCAGTCGGGCCAGATCGTCAGCGGTAAGGTCGCCCAATGCGCCGCGATCGAAACGCACGCTGAATGATTGCCCGCCAGATCGGGCCGATCGATCCCGGATGGAGCGCCGCGGCGCCGATGTCATACTCGACCCGCGCCTTCACAGCGGGCTTGACAGCGTCTTGCGCAGATCCCAAGTCTCACGGCCCGATATGCTGTCGATCGAACGACCCTTCACAGCCGCCCGCGCTTTGTAGCGCCGTACCTGCACCCGCCGGAACAACGGCCCCGCGTCGATCCCAGCGGCCTCTCTCCACGCCGCGACAGCCCGCACAGAGCGGGGCGACAAATAGGCTGTGGCTCCCTCGCCCTCCTGATCGCCTTTGCTTCGCGCGATGGCGAGGAGGCGCGCTTCGGATCAAGCGCCTCGAGAATGTCATTGATGCTGATTGCGACGAGCTCCGATGCACGGAGCCCCGTGTCATAGGCCACCGACAACAGGGCTCGTCCCGCAGGCCTGGCAGATCGCCCGCGCACGCCTCCAGCAAAGCTCGCACATTCAGTCCGCGAGGACTGTCGCGCTCCACGTCTCGCACTGGCCCCTTGAAGCGCAAGGGACGCGCCTGAGCCTGCGCGGTGCCCTTCTCGCGCCGGATCGCGCGTAGCCGCAGCTTCACGAGATCAGCCTGGGTGGGATCCTTGAGATCAAGCAGCTGATGGATCTTGGCGATCGACGCCTTGTAGCGGCCAAGCGAGGCGGCTTGGCCCCCTGCCCTGCCCGCGCGTCGAGATAGTCGGCGACGATCTCGGGCGTGGCCGGCAGTTGTCGGCTGCCAAAGTTTCGATCATTCCTGACGCCAAGTTCAGGCCCGCTTGCCATAATTGATGGCAACGGATTGGCTGCTTGAGGCCATTATCTCCTCACCTCGCGCAGCATTCGCGCGTTGCGTTGGATGCCGGAGCCAGCTTGCGGCCATATCGCAGCGGTGGACGTCGACGTCCACCGCAGCGCCTGCGCGATCGGTCCGGCGTCTTCGCCGGGTGCGAACAAATCCTGGTCAACCCGACCCTGAGCGAATGCGTACTGAGCGCCGCGATCGCCGTGTCGAGGTCCTTGCCGACGAGATTGACGAGGTATCGTCTGCTGCCCGCTGTGCGACCCTCTTGATGATCAATCGCACCGCTGCCGGCGTCAGCGGTTCCTCGCCGATGACATAGGTTGTTGTTGCCAGCACGGGGTTTCGTGTCCGGAGACACTGTCGCGCC